>JAHHRK010000001.1 GCA_020025795.1 Faecalibacterium sp.
AAGCCTGCTCTGGGCCTGAAGACCCGCAAGACCAAGAACCGCTCCGACAAGTTCATTGTCAAGCGTGCTAACGAAAAGTAAGAGAGGAGATTTGACTTATGGGTAGAAGCATTAAAAAGGGCCCTTATGTGCAGCCCGCTCTTATGAAGCGCGTGGAAGCTATGAACGCTTCCGGCAAGAAGCAGGTCGTTAAGACCTGGAGCCGTTCCTCCACGATCTTCCCCGAGTTCGTCGGTCACACCTTCGCCGTCCACGACGGCCGCAAGCATGTGCCGGTGTACGTCACTGAAGACATGGTTGGTCACAAGCTGGGCGAGTTCGTGCCCACCCGCACGTTCAAAGGCCACGCAGCCACCACCAAATAATTGAAGGAGGAACACAAAATGGAAGCACGGGCAATTCTTCGTTATGCCCGCATTAGTCCTCGTAAGGTTTCTATCGTTATGGATCTGATCCGTAACAAGCCCCTGGACGAAGCGCTGGCAATCATGCAGTACACCCCGAAGGCCGCTTGTGAGCCCCTTCTGAAGCTGGTGAAGTCTGCAGCCGCTAATGCGGAAAACAATTTCAACATGGACAAGAACAATCTGTACGTGGCAGAGTGCTTTGTCACTCCCGGCCCCACGCTGAAGCGCATGATGCCTCGCGCACAGGGCCGCGGCTACCGCATCCTGAAGCGTACCAGCCACATGACTGTTGTTCTGAAAGAGAAAGAATAAGGAGGTAAACAAATGGGCCAGAAAGTTAATCCGCACGGTCTGCGTGTGGGCGTCATTAAAGACTGGGACAGCCGCTGGTTTACTTCCAAGAAGGAATTCAGCGAGAACCTGGTTGAGGATCACAACATCCGTGCAGAGCTGAAGAAGCAGCTGTATGATGCAGGTATCCCCAAGATCGAGATCGAGCGTACTGTGGATGCTTCCACCGGCGCTCCCAAGGTCACCGTTAACATTTACTGCTCCAAGCCGGGCATGGTCATCGGCAAGGGCGGTGAGGCTCGCGTTGCTCTGCAGGAGCAGCTGAGCAAGAAGTACGGCAAGGCTTTTGTCGTTAACGTTATCGAGGTAAAGAGCTTCGCTACCGACGCACAGCTGGTTGCTGAAGACATCGCTCGTCAGCTGGAGAACCGTGTCACCTTCCGTCGTGCCATGAAGCAGAGCATGCGCAATGCTATGAGCCCCCGTGATCGCAGCACTGTTCCCGCTAAGGGCATCAAGGCAATGTGCTCCGGCCGTCTGGGCGGCGCTGACATTGCTCGTACCGAGAGCTATCACGAAGGCACCATCCCCCTGCAGACCCTGCGTGCAGACATCGACTACGGCTTCGCAGAAGCTAACACCACCTACGGTAAGATCGGTGTTAAGGTTTGGATCTACAAGGGCGAAGTGCTGAAGAGCGTAAAGAAGGAAGGAGGCAACAAGTAATGCTGCTGCCTAAGCGTGTTAAATATCGCCGCGTTCACCGCGGTCGTATGACGGGCAAGGCTCTGCGCGGTAACACCGTGAACCAGGGCCAGTACGGCCTGATGGCTATGGAGCCCGCCTGGATTACTTCCAAGCAGATCGAAGCAGCCCGTGTTGCCATGACTCGTTACATCAAGCGTGGCGGCAAGGTCTGGATCAAGATCTTCCCCGATAAGCCCGTTACCGAAAAGCCCGCTGAAACCCGAATGGGTTCCGGTAAGGGCAGCCCGGAGTACTGGGTTGCTGTTGTTAAGCCCGGCCGCGTTATGTTTGAGCTGGCTGATGTTGATGAGGCAACTGCTCGCGAGGCTCTGCGCCTGGCTATGCACAAGCTGCCCGTCAAGTGCAAATTTGTGGTCCGTGAGGATCTGAAGGAGGATGGCACGAATGAAGGCTAAGGAACTGCGCGAACTGCAGGTTGCAGAGCTGAACACTAAGCTGGGTGAGCTCAAGAGCGAACTGTTTAACCTCCGTTTCCAGCATGCCATCAACCAGCTGGAAAACCCCGGCCGCATTGATGCTGTCAAGAAGGACATCGCTCGCGTGATGACCATTCTGGCAGAAAAGCAGTAAGGAGGTTATACGATGGAAGAACGTAATCTGAGAAAGACCCGCGTCGGCGTTGTTGTGTCCGACAAAATGGATAAGACCATCGTGGTTGCCGTTAAGGATAGCGTGCAGCACCCCCTGTACAAGAAGATCCTGAAGCGTACCGTGAAGTTCAAGGCTCGTGATGAGAAGAGCGAGTGCGGTATTGGTGACCGTGTCGAGATCATGGAGTGCCGTCCCCTGTCTAAGGAAGTTAACTGGCGCCTGGTCAAGATCATCGAGAAGGCAAAGTAATTTTGCTTTGGTAACTTTGAAAGGAGAAATCTGATATGGTTCAGATGCAGACTTATCTCAAAGTGGCCGACAACACCGGTGCCAAGGAACTGATGTGCTTCCGTGTGCTGGGCGGTACCCGCAAGAGATACGCAAACATTGGTGACGTCGTTGTGTGCTCCGTTAAGAAGGCAGCACCTGGCGGCACTGTTAAGAAGGGCGACGTCGTGAAGGCTGTTATCGTACGCAGCAAGCACGGTCTGCGTCGCGCAGACGGCAGCTACATTCGTTTCGACGAGAACGCAGCCGTCATCATTGGAGCCGATAAGAGCCCCAAGGGCACCCGTATTTTTGGACCCGTTGCCCGTGAGCTCCGTGAGGCTGGTTACACCAAGATCCTGAGCCTGGCTCCGGAATCGCTGTAAGGAGGTTTTAAGAATGAATAATCTTCATGTTAAAACCGGCGATAACGTCATGATCATCAGCGGTAAGGATAAGGGCCAGACCGGCAAGGTTCTGCAGGTCAGCCCCTCCGAAGGCAAGGTCATCGTTGAAGGCCGCAACATGGTCACGAAGCACGTCAAGCCTCGCCGTCAGGGCGAGCAGGGCGGCATCGTGAAGGCTGAGGGTGCTCTGTACGCATCCAAGGTCCAGATCGTTTGCCCCAAGTGCGGCAAGACCACTCGTGTTGGTCATGTCGTTAAGGATGGCAAGAACATTCGCGTTTGCAAGAAGTGCGGCGCAGAACTGTAAGGGAAGGAGTAGGAAAGATGGCTCGTCTGAAAGAACAGTATGTGAAAGAGATCGCTCCTGCTCTGAACGCAAAGTTCGGCTACAAGAGCGTTATGCAGATCCCCAAGTTGGATAAGGTTGTTATCAACGTTGCCTGCGGCGACGCTAAGGATAACGCTAAGATCCTGGACGCTGTTATCAATGATCTGAATCAGATCTGCGGCCAGCGTGGCACTATCTGCAAGGCAAAGAAGAGCGTTGCTAACTTTAAGCTGCGCGCAGGCACCCCGATCGGCGTTAAGCTGACTCTGCGTGGTGACCGTATGTATGAGTTCGTTGATCGTTTCTTCAACGTTGCTCTGCCCCGTGTCCGCGACTTCCGCGGCATCAACGGCAACTCCTTCGATGGCCGTGGCAACTACGCTTGCGGCATCAAGGAGCAGATCATCTTCCCCGAGATTGACTTCGACAAGGTCGACGCAATCCGCGGCATGGATATCTGCTTTGTTACCACCGCTAAGACCGACGAAGAGGCCAAGGAGCTGCTGAAGGCTCTGGGCGCTCCGTTCGCTAACTAAGAGAAAGGGAGGAACTCTGATTATGGCTAAGTTGTCTATGAAGCTGAAGCAGGCTCGTCCCGCTAAGTTCTCTACCCGCGCTTACACTCGTTGCAAGATCTGCGGTCGTCCTCACTCCGTCCTGCGCAAGTACGGTATCTGCCGTATCTGCTTCCGCGAGATGGCATACAAGGGCGAGATTCCTGGTGTGAAGAAGGCTTCTTGGTAAGCTTTTTTCTCATAAATATACGAACATTCACAATTTGAACTAATCTTAGGAGGTTAGTGGCATGCACATTACTGATCCTATCGCGGACCTGCTGACTCGCATCCGCAACGCTGGCACTGCCAAACACCCTTCTGTAGAAATCCCCGCTTCTAATATGAAGAAGGCAATCTGCCAGATCCTGGTAGATGAGGGCTACATCAAGGGCATGCAGGTCAAGAACGACACCCCCCAGGGCACTATCGTCCTGACCCTGAAGTACCAGGAAGACGGTTCTTCCGTTATCGCTGGTCTGCGCCGTGTTTCTAAGCCCGGCCTGCGTATCTACACCAACTGCGAGAACATGCCCAAGGTCATGAAGGGCCTGGGCGTCGCTATCATCTCCACTTCCAAGGGCATCATGACCGATAAGGCTGCTCGCGCAGCTAACGTCGGCGGCGAAGTGCTGGCCTTTGTGTGGTAAGAAAGGGGTAAAAGACAATGTCGAGAATTGGAAGAAAACCCATCGTCATTCCTGCCGGCGTCACGGTTACTGTTGACCAGGCTGCTCACACCGTTGATGTCAAGGGCCCCAAGGGTAACCTGCATTCCAACTATCATCCCATGATGACCGTTGCGGTCGAGGGCAATGAAGTTTTGGTCACCCGCCCCAATGACGACAAGGAAGCACGTAGCCTGCACGGCCTGACTCGCACTCTGATTGCGAACATGGTTGAAGGCGTTACCAACGAGTTTAGCAAGGCTCTGGAACTGCAGGGCGTTGGTTTCCGTTGGCAGAAGCAGGGCAGCAATCTGGTTATGAACCTGGGCTTCTCTCATCAGGTTACTGTTTCTGAAACCGAAGACGTCAAGATCGATCTGATCGACGCAAACCACATCACCGTCCACGGTGCTGACAAGCAGAAGGTTGGCCAGTTTGCTGCTGACCTGCGCGCTAAGCGTGCTCCGGAACCCTACAAGGGCAAGGGCATCCGCTACAAGGGCGAAGTTGTTAAGCACAAGGAAGGCAAGGCCGGTAAGGGCAAGAAATAAGGTAAGGAGTGAGAGACAATGGTTAAGCAGATTGACAAGAACGAAGCTCGCCTTCGTCGTCATCGCCGCGTTCGCGGCAAGATCAGCGGCACCGCCGCACGTCCTCGTCTGGATGTTTTCCGCTCCGCCAAGCACATCTACGCTCAGATCATCGACGATGAGGCTGGCGTGACCCTGGCTGCAGCATCCACCATGGACAAGGATTTCAATGGTTACGGCGGCAACATTGAGGCCGCTACCCAGGTTGGCAAGAACATTGCTGCCAAGGCTCTGGAAAAGGGCATCACCGAGGTCGTTTTCGACCGTGGTGGTTTCGTGTATCATGGCCGTGTCAAGGCCGTAGCTGAGGGCGCTCGCGAGGGCGGCCTGAAGCTGTGATGAGAGGAGGAGACACAATATGGCTATGAGAAATCGTGAGCCCGATGATGGCATGATCACTAAGGTCGTCTCCATCAATCGCGTTTCTAAGACCGTTAAGGGCGGCCGCATCATGAAGTTCGCTGCCCTGGTCGTTGTCGGCGACGGCAAGAACACCATCGGCTACGGCATCGGCAAGTCCGGTGAAGTTCCCGAGGCCATCCGCAAGGGTGAAGCTGCTGCTAAGAAGAACCTGCACAAGATCTCTCTGAAGGGTACCACCATTCCCCACGAGACCATCGGCAAGTTCGGCGCTGGCGCAGTTCTGATGAAGCCCGCAGCTCCCGGTACCGGCGTTATCGCTGGTGGCCCTGTGCGTGCTGTCATCGAAGTGTCCGGTATCAAGGACATCCGTACGAAGTCTATGCGTTCCAACAACCCCGTAAACGTTGTTGCCGCTACTTTCGCAGGTCTGACTGGCCTGGTCAGCGCTGAAGAAGTCGCTGCCAAGCGTGGCAAGACTGTGAAGGAAATTCTGGGCTAAGGAGGTAACGAAACATGGCAGACAAGATGCTCAAGATCGAGCTGAAGAAGAGCCTGATCGGCCGTGGCGATAAGCACATTGCTACCGCTCACAGCCTGGGCCTGAAGAAGCCGGGCGACGTTACTGTTCAGCCCGCTAACGATGCAACGCAGGGCAAGATCGCAAAGATCAGCTACCTGCTGAGCGTCACCGAAGCGTAACAACAGGGAGGTAGCGCAATGAAACTGCATGAACTGCACGCTGTTCCCGGTGCTAACAAGGCTGTGACCCGCAAGGGCCGCGGCAACGGCTCCGGCAACGGTAAGACTGCCGGTTACGGCAGCAAGGGTCAGAAAGCACGCTCTGGTGTCAAGAAGGCCGGCTTCGAAGGCGGCCAGATGCCTCTGCAGCGCCGCCTGCCCAAGTTTGGCTTTAAGAACATTTTTGCCACCCAGTACGCAATCGTTAAGATTAGCGATCTGGAAGAGCGCTTCAACGCCGGCGACGTCGTTGATACTGAAGCTCTGAAGGCAAAAGGCCTGATCAAGAAGACCCTGGACGGTGTTAAAGTCCTGGGCAACGGCGAGCTGACTAAGGCCCTGACCGTTAAGGCCGCAGCCTACTCCGCTTCTGCCAAGGAAAAGATCGAAAAGGCAGGCGGAAAGGCTGAGGTGATGTAAGGTGTTTGCAACATTCCGAAACGCATGGAAGATTCCCGAACTGAAAAAGCGTATGCTGTTTACGCTGCTCATCCTCGTGGTCTACCGTCTGGGTTGTGCTGTGCCGGTGCCGTTCGTTAACGGTGCCGCACTGGAATCCATGTTCTCTACCGGCAATATGCTGGGTTACCTGAACATGATGTCCGGTGGCGCATTGTCTCAGTCGACGCTTTTCGCTTTGGGTGTTATTCCCTACATCAATGCATCGATTATTATTCAGTTGCTGACCGTAGCGATTCCTTACCTGGAAAACCTGGCTAAGGAACCCAACGGCCAGAACAAACTGCAGCAGATCACTCGTTATGCAGGTGCTGGCGTCGCATTCGTGATGTCCATCGGCTACTACTTTGTTCTGCGTGCACAGGGCGCGCTGGCTTATACCACCGGCGGCGCTGGCTGGTTTGCAGCTATCGTTGTTATTCTGGCCTTTACGGCTGGTGCACAGTTGATCACCTGGTGCGGTGAGCAGATTGACGATAAGGGTATCGGCAACGGTATCTCTTTGCTGATCTTCGCTTCCATCGTTTCCAACTGGTCCGGTGTGTACCGTACCGTTGCCGGCCTGCTGGTCGAAGCTCAGAATGGCAAGCCCTTCCTGTATGTTGTTCTGCCCCTGCTGCTGGTGCTGGCTGTCGCGGCGATCGTGTTCATCATCGTCCTGACCAATGCCGAGCGCCGCATCCCGGTCATCTACGCTAAGCGCGTGATGGGCCGCAAGATGATGGGTGGCCAGAACAGCTACATTCCGCTGAAGGTCAACATGAGCGGCGTTATGCCCGTCATCTTCGCATCTGCTATCCTGTCCGTTCCTGGCATGATTGCAAGCTTTGTGAATGTGAACGCAAGCAACCACCCGTTCTGGTATGCATTCCTGCATGCCTTTGACTACAACACCATCCTGTATGTTGTGCTGTACGTCCTGTTGATCATTGGATTCAACTATTTCTATGTTGCAATTCAGTACAACCCCATCGAAATCGCTAACAATCTGCGCCAGAACAATGGTACCGTTCCCGGTATGCGTCCCGGCAAGCCGACCAGCGATTTCATTGCAAAGACCTTGAGCAAGATCACCCTGATCGGTGCAATCTTCCTGGCCATCGTTGCTATCACGCCTATCGTGCTGGGCAACCTGACCGGTGTAGCTATCCAGCTGGGCGGTACCAGCCTGCTGATCGTTGTTGGCGTGGCTCTGGACACCACCCGCAGCATGGACAGCTATATGACTATGCGTAGCCATAAGGGCTTCCTGGGTTAATTTGCAACAAGAGATTGAAATCATCGAAAGGGGACAGATCCTATGAATCTGATTTTGTTGGGTGCGCCTGGTGCAGGAAAAGGCACGCAGGCAGAAATCATCAGCAAGACTTGTAAGATTCCCGCTATTAGCACAGGCAACATTTTGCGTGCTGCCATCAAGGATAATACTGAGATGGGCCAGAAGGCAAAAGGCTTTATGGATGCGGGTCAGTTGGTCCCCGATGATGTGATTATCGGTATCGTTAAGGAGCGCCTGAACGCTCCCGACTGCGCAAACGGCTTCATCCTGGACGGCGTGCCCCGCACGATCGCCCAGGCAGAAGCCATCGAGCGCATGGGTATCCGCATCGACACGGTGTTGGAACTGGCGGTCGCAGATGAAGACATCATCAAGCGTATGAGTGGTCGTCGGGTCTGTGAGGCCTGCGGCGCCAGCTACCACGTAGCTAACAAGCCCAGCAAGACCGAAGGCGTCTGCGATGCCTGCGGCGGCGATCTGGTCACCCGCAAGGATGACCTGCCGGAAACCGTGCTGGATCGCTTGAAGGCTTATCATGAACAGACCGAACCGCTGGTCGCTTTCTATAAGGAACGCGGCAAGCTGATCGTTGTCGACAATCAGCCCACGATCGAAGCCACTACGGTAAAGGTCATGGAAGCGCTGAACGTGGAGGCATAAGGTGATTCAAATCAAAACAGCCAAAGAACTCGAAGGGATGCGCCGCGCTTGCGCGATCAGTGCGGCAGCCCTGAAGTTCGGCGGCGATCATATCGAAGCCGGTATGACCACCGCAGAGTTGGATAAACTCATTTATGATTTTATCGTGAAGCACGGCGCAAAGCCAAACTTCAAAGGTCTGTATGGATTCCCCGGCACGGCATGCATCAGTTTGAATGACACAGTCATTCATGGCATCCCCAGCAAGGATATCCAGATCCGACCTGGCGATATTGTTAGCATCGACACGGGCGCAAAGATCAATGGCTTCAATGGCGATAATGCCTGCACCTTCGCGTGCGGCAAGATCGACATCGAAGCGCAGCGTCTGCTGGATGTGACCAAACAAGCACTGCATCTGGGCATTGCTCAGGCGCAGGTAGGCAATCGAATCGGTGACATTGGTTACGCGGTTCAGAACTACTGCGAGGAGAACGGATTCTCCGTTGTCCGCGAGTTTGTTGGTCATGGCATCGGCAAGGAGCTGCACGAGGACCCCGAAGTGCCGAACTTCGGTCACGAGGGCAGAGGCCCCCGCTTGGTCAGCGGCATGACGATTGCAATCGAGCCGATGATCTGTGAGAAGGACCGCAAAGTGAAAACTTTGTCCGACGGTTGGACGGTCAAGACCCGCGACGGTGGCCTGGCTGCTCATTTCGAGCATACCGTGGCTATCCTGCCGGGCGGCCCCGAGATTCTTACCATCGGTTGGGAAGGCCCCGAATCCACGCTGTAATACGAAGAAGTTTCCGCCTGAAAGGGCGGAAACTTTTTTACCGCGGGGGTCTCGATCAGTATGTCTGCTGTAAATACCACGGCGAAACGGTTATGCAGACTAGGCTGGTCCGAAATTTTTGCCGTAAATCGCAAAAAAAGTCCTTGCAATGTAAGACAAATCGGAGTATAATATATAATCGCCGTGGTAAACCAGATGTTTTCTGAGGCAAAGGGGAAAGTATGCCCTTTTGTCATTGGATTTTGTGCCAATAAGACAGAAGATATGTGGTTTCCATTGCATCCGTCCGTTACGAAGACAAACTCTGAGCAGACCCAAAGAGGAGGCAATTAGCTTGTCTAAAGAAGACGTCATCGAAGTTGAAGGTGTTGTTCGTGAGGCAATGCCCAACGCTACTTTTAAAGTAGAGTTGTACAGCGAAAACAAGGAAACCGGTAAGCTGGTTCCCACTGGTCACGTTATCGCTGCTCACATCTCCGGTAAGCTGCGTACCAATTTTATCCGCATCCTGCCCGGAGATAAAGTCACGATGGAAATGTCGCCCTACGATATGACGAAGGGCCGCATTACCTGGCGTTCCAAATAAGTTGGAGCGTCCTTAGAACTATACAAGGAGGTTCACATCATGAAGGTCAAGCCTTCCGTCAAACCCATCTGCGAGAAATGCAAAGTCATTCGCCGCAAAGGCCGCGTGATGGTCATCTGCACGAACCCCAAGCACAAGCAGCGTCAGGGCTAATTACCGGCGCCTGGGGGCCAAGTGCGTAGAATCCCGGCGCAGGCCCCGACACTGACATGGGATGAATTTGGAGGAAAACCATATGGCACGTATTGCCGGCGTTGACCTGCCCCGCGAAAAGCGCGTGGAGATCGGTCTCACCTACATTTACGGTATCGGTCTGACTACTTCCAAGAAGATCCTGGAAGCTACCGGTATCAATCCTGACACCCGCGTCAAGGATCTGACCAACGATGAAGAGTCCAAGATTCGTGACTACATCGATCAGGCAGGTATCCTGGTTGAGGGTGACCTGCGTCGTAACGTCGCTCTGGACATCAAGCGTCTGGTTGAGATCCAGTCCTACCGCGGCGTGCGCCATCGCAAGGGTCTGCCTTGCCGTGGCCAGCGCACTAAGACCAATGCTCGTACCCGCAAGGGCCCCAAGCGTACGGTCGCAAATAAGAAGAAGTAAGGAGGATTACGCGTAATGGCTAACGTTAAGAACACCAAGGGCGTCTCCCGCAAAAAGCGCGAGCGCAAGAACATTGCCGCCGGCCAGGCTCACATTCAGTCTACGTTCAACAACACTGTTGTTACGATCACTGACCTGCAGGGCAACGCGGTATCCTGGTCCAGCTGCGGTGCACTGAATTTCCGCGGCAGCCGTAAGAGCACTCCGTTTGCAGCACAGAGCGCAGCTGAAACTGCTGCTAAGGCTGCAATCGAGCACGGCATGAAGACCGTCGAAGTTTACGTTAAGGGCCCCGGCAACGGCCGTGAGAGCGCTATCCGTGCTCTGCAGGCTACCGGCCTGGAAGTGACCCTGATCAAGGACGTCACCCCCGTTCCTCACAACGGCTGCCGTCCCCCGAAGCGTCGTCGTGTCTGATTGAAGGAGGAAAATGAATTATGGCTAAGAATAATCAGCCTATTGCAAAGCGCTGCAAGGCTCTGGGCATTTCTCCTGCAGTCATGGGCTATGCCAAGAAGAACACTACCCGCAACTCCAGCAACAACAACTTCCGTAAGAAGAAGTCTGAGTACGCTTGCCAGCTGCAGGAAAAGCAGAAGGTCAAGTTCATCTACGGCGTTCTGGAGAAGCAGTTTGCTAACTACTTCGACGAAGCAGCTCGTCGCCCCGGCCAGACCGGTGAGAACCTGCTGCAGATGCTGGAGACCCGCCTGGACAACGTTGTTTTCCGCCTGGGCTTTGCATCTACCCGTCGTGACGCTCGCCAGCTGGTGAGCCACGCACACTTCACCGTCAACGGCAAGAAGGTCAACATCCCCTCTTACCTGGTGAAGGCTGGCGACGTGATCGAAGTTCGTGAGAGCAGCCGCTCTTCCGTCAAGTTCAGCAAGCTGACCGGTGCTGAGGCTCCCATCGTTGCTCTGCCTTCTTGGCTGAGCCGTGAGCAGGGCAGCCTGAAGGGCATCGTCACCAAGCTGCCTGAGCGTAGCGATGTCGACTTCGAGGTTCAGGAGCACCTGATCGTCGAGTTGTACTCCAAGTAATCCATTACAGGTTTTGCACCTGTGGTGCATTACCTGGTTCTTAGAATCAAGAATGAGAATGGGCTGCGGCCCTTTGGCCGCAGTTTTACAAGGAGGGCATTGATATGATGGAGATTGAACGTCCCAGAATCGAAACGGTAAGCCTGTCTCCCGATGGCCGCTACGGCAAGTTCGTAGCTGAGCCCCTGGAGCGCGGCTTTGGCATCACGCTGGGCAACAGCCTGCGTCGCGTGCTGCTTTCTTCTCTGCCCGGTGTGGCAGTCACCAGCGTCAAGATCGACGGTGTGGTTCACGAATTCTCTACCATTGAAGGCGTGAAGGAAGACGTTACCGAAATCGTCTTGAACCTGAAGGGTATTGCCGCACAGCTGTACACCGATGGCCCCAAGACGGTTCGCATTGAAGCAGTCGGCCCGTGCGAAGTCACCGCCGGCAGCATCAAGCAGGGCGACGAGATCGAGATCCTGAACCCCGAGTGGCACATTGCCCAGCTGGGTGAGGGTGGCAAGCTTGTGATGGAGCTCACCTTTGATAAGGGCCGCGGCTATGTCCCGGCAGAGCGCAACAAGCAGGCGATCGTTGAGAAGAACGATATCAATACGTTGCCCGTGGACAGCATCTATACCCCTGTGCTCAAGGTGAACTACAACGTTGAGAACACTCGCGTTGGCCAGATCACCGATTACGATAAACTGACCCTTGAGATTTGGACTGACGGTACGATCAGTGCAAAAGAGGCTGTAAGCCTGGCTGCACGTGTTCTGACCGAGCACCTGAATTTGTTCGTCAACCTGTCTGAGCAGGTCGCTGGCGTGGACATCATGGTAGAAAAGCCGGATCAGGACAAGAGCAAAGCTCTGGAGATGACCATCGAAGAGCTGGATCTGAGCGTCCGTTCCTTCAACTGCCTGAAGCGTGCCGGCATCAACACTGTTGAGGACCTGGTAAGCAAGAGCGAAGAAGAAATGATGAAGGTCCGTAATCTCGGCCGTAAGAGCCTGGAGGAAGTCGTTGCGAAACTGGATTCGCTGGGCTTCCAACTGAGCCAGGACGATGACTGATTTATTATTAAAGGAGTGAAACGGGATGCCCGGTACTAGAAAGCTCGGTCGCGCTAGCGACAGCCGCAACGCTATGCTGCGCGCTATGGTGACCTACCTGTTGGAGAACGGCAAGATCGAAACCACCGTTCCCCGTGCCAAAGACGTTCGTTCTATGGCTGAAAAGATGATCACCCTGGGTAAGAGCAGCGACCTGCACACCAAGCGTCAGGTTTACAGCTACATCACCAAGGAAGACGTTGCTAAGAAGCTGTTCGATGAGATCAGCCCCAAGTATGCTGACCGCAACGGTGGTTACACCCGCATCATCAAGATCGGTGTCCGCCGCGGTGACGCTGCTGAGATGGCAATCCTGGAGCTGGTCTGATAAAACAGACGGCACCATACTGCTGTGATCTGGAAGCTCTCTGGCTGAAAAGCCGGGGAGCTTCTTTTTACGTATTTGCACATAGCATCGAAAGTTGGGCAATAGAATAAATTTGTCTGATTTTACAAAGAAATCGGGATTTTCTGTTTACTTACGCCGAAAAATGTGCTATTATCCTACTTGCACAACAGAATAGCAACTTATCAAGAGTGGCAGAGGGGACAGGCCCTGTGAAGCCCGACAACCTGCATGAAAATGTAAGGTGCCAATTCCTGCGGGAAACCGAAAGATAAGCGTCACACGCTCAGGTTTCGGCCTGAGCGTTTTATTATCTGGAAAAACCACAGTTGCCTTTCTGTACAACACCATTTTGTAGTATGAAAAGGAGAACGATTATGGCAAGACATTTCTTTACTTCCGAATCCGTTACCGAGGGACATCCCGACAAAATCTGCGACCAGATTTCGGATGCAATCCTGGACGAGATCCTGGCAAATGATCCGGGTGCTCGCGTTGCTTGCGAGACCTGCGCTTCCACCGGCCTGGTGCATATCATGGGCGAAATCACCACTTCCTGCTATGTGGACTTTCAGAAGATCGTCCGCGAGGTCGTGCGTGATATCGGCTACACCCGCGCAAAGTTCGGCTTTGACTGCGATACCTGCGCTGTGATCTCCAATGTGGATGGTCAGAGCCCCGACATTGCCATGGGCACCAACGATGAAGTTGGCGGCGCTGGCGACCAGGGTATGATGTTCGGTTACGCTTGCAATGAGACTCCTGAGCTGATGCCTATGCCCATCAGCCTGGCACACAAGCTGTGCCTGAAGCTGACTGAGGTCCGCAAGAGTGGCCTGCTGGACTACCTGCGTCCGGACGGCAAGAGCCAGGTCACCGTGGAATACGTTGACGGCAAGCCCGTTCGCGTGGACACCGTGGTTATCTCCAGCCAGCACAGCGAGGACATCAGCACCGAGCAGCTGCGTGCTGACATTCTGGAGCACGTTATCAAGGCTACCATCCCCGCAGAGCTGATGGACGAGAACACCAAGTTCCACATCAACCCCACCGGTCGTTTCGTCGTGGGTGGCCCTCAGGGCGACTCCGGCCTGACTGGCCGTAAGATCATCGTGGATACCTACGGCGGTTACGCACGCCACGGCGGCGGCGCATTCTCCGGCAAGGACCCCAGCAAGGTGGACCGCAGCGCTGCTTACGCAACCCGTTGGGTCGCTAAGAACATCGTTGCTGCTGGCCTGGCTTCCAAGTGCGAAGTTCAGGTTGCTTACGCAATCGGCGTCGCAAAGCCCGTTTCTATCCTGGTGGATACCTTCGGCACCGGCACCGTTGCAGACGAAATCATCGAAGCTGCTGTGGAGAAGGTCTTTGACCTGACCCCCGCTGCAATCATTCGTGATCTGGATCTGCGCAAGCCCATCTACCGCGCACTGGCAGCTTATGGCCACATGGGCCGTGAGGACCTGGGCGTGAAGTGGGAAGAGACCAACCGCGTTCAGGAACTGAAGGACGCTGTTGCAGCCCTGCAGGCTTAAGTATCTTATAAAAAAGGCCACTCGCTTTAAAAGTGAGCGGCCTTTTTTCGTGCAAAAGAGTTTTGATACGGTAAAGTTCTTGTAAAAAACAGCTAGGTTACATTCCTTTTTTGGAAAATACCTGTGCAAAGCACAGAAAATGTAAAAGCGTGTCGAAAGATTGTGCCAAGTGACGAAAAATATGTTAGAATGAGAATTAGTGACAATACTGAAAATGCTGTGAGAAATGGAATTAAATGACAAAAGGAGCTGCACCTATGTCTAACAAAAACATGAAACCGCAAGAGTTTTTCTCTGTCAATACCCAGGTCGCTGATCTGGCTCTGATCGCCTGCCCCGGCGCTGAAGAACTGACCAATCAGATTGACCAGTTCCTGGTGAACTGGGCAAAGCAGGCTGGTATGGACGTTGAGAGCTTTATCGTTTCCTGCGATTGCCCTCGTTTCCAGAGCGGCGATGCAAAGGGCCTGGTCAAGGAGTCTGTCCGTGGCGATGATATCTACATCGTTGTGGACCCGGGCAATTACAGCGTTACCTACAAGCTGTTCGGCTACGAGAACCACCTGTCTCCGGACGATCACTTCGCAAACCTGAAGCGTATCATCCAGGCAGTTGCAGGCCGTGCACACCGCGTGTCTGTCATCATGACCAGCCTGTACGGTGGCCGTCAGCATCGTCGTATGGTGCGTGAGAGCCTGGACTGCGCTGTTGCCCTGCAGGAACTGCAGAGCATGGGCGTTCAGAACATCATCACCTTTGACGCACACGATCCGCGCCTGCAGAACGCTGTGCCTCTGATGAGCTTCGACAACGTTATGCCTACTTACCAGGTTCTGAAGTGCCTGCTGCGCAACATGCCCGACCTGAGCTTTGACAAGGACGACTTTATCGTCATCAGCCCGGACGAAGGCGCTATCAACCGCAATATGTACTTCTCCAGCGTGCTGGGCTGCAACCTGGGTATGTTCTACAAGCGCCGTGACTACACCCGCGTTGTCAACGGCCGTAACCCCATCGTTGCACACGAGTACCTGGGCGAATCTGTGGAAGGCAAGACCGTCTTTATCGCAGACGACATCATCGCATCCGGCGAGAGCATGCTGGAAGTTGCGCGCGAGCTGAAGAAGCGCGGTGCAGCACGCATCATCACCGACGCAACCTTCCCGCTGTTTACCGGCGGCCTGGAGAAGTTCGATGAAGCTTACAAGGAAGGCATCATCACTGCTGTGGTTGGCACCAACGTGACCTACCGCACCCCCGAACTGCTGAGCCGTGAGTGGTACTTCGACGCTGATATGTCCAAGTACATCGCTTACTTTGTTGCAGCTCTGAACCACGAGATGTCCGTTTCCCGCCTGTGCGATCCCATCAAGAAGATCCAGGCTCTGTTGGAAAAGAATAATCACAAGGTCGGCTAATCAATTTTGCATAAAAAAGGCACCTCTGCACCGTGCAGAGGTGCCTTTTTTGCTTGAAAAGAGACAATATGTGTGGCCGCAGACATTCAGACAATATTAAGAAAACAGGCAGAATATCAAGACGGCATAAAGGCAAAAAAATGCAACGAGAAGTACGCTGTTGTGAGAAACAATAAAAAAAACACAAAAAAATGGGAACTCTGCCAAAAACAAACTGATTTTCATAAAAAATTAACAAAATGTTGATGGTGGAGCGATAAATCGTAACGAAAAATCATGTATGATACCTAGGAAAAAAGTGCAGCCACAGGGAAAAACGCACAAAATCTATGCCACGATCCTTGCAGATATCGGAAATTTGTCTGGAAAACTGGCCTGGAATGTGCTATAATATGCCCATGCGTTGCCATTTGAACGCAGCTTCGAAAAACTGCAGCAGTTTTCTGAAAGTGAGCAGAAAACTGGTGCATGGTTGCAGCCGGAGAGAGAGGCGCACCGGAAAGGAATAAGCACAGATGAAAATCGGAATGTGGGAATTGGTTGTTATCGTGGTTGTAGCGATGATCTTCATCGGACCGGATAAGTTGCCCGAATATGCTCGTATGGCAGGTAAGTGGCTGCGTCAGCTGCGTACTTATACCGATACGGCAACCAAGGAAGTAAAGGAAATCACCGAACCGCTGAAGGAAATGACCGAGCCGCTGAAGGAGATCACCGATCCCCTCAACGCAATCAAAAAGGACATTACGGACAGTATGAACGATGTGACCAAGAGCATCGACAGCATCGGCAAGGAGCCTTCCAAGACGGAGCAGGCACGCAAGGCTGCTGCTGAGGAAGAAGTTGTTGAGCTGGAAGAAATCGCACCCGAAGCAGAAGCAGCAGAGGCTGTTGCCGCAATCGATGCCATCGGCAATGCGGCCGAAGCAGCACCTGCAGAACAGGCTGAGCCTGCAGCAGAAGAAGTTGCACCTGCCGCTGAGGAAACGGCATCCGTTTAATTTAGTCGCAGCTGCGCTTGATATGAGGGCAGTAGCAATATAAAGTGAAAGTTGGCCTGACGGCAAAGCTGGACGGCCCAAAAAGGAGAGTACTTATGAGAATCGGAACCCAAGAATTGATGATCATCCTGCTGGTTGTCCTGATTATTTTTGGACCCAAGCAGCTGCCGAAGCTGGGCAAGATGTTCGGCAAGACCATGCGTAACTTCAAGGACGGCATCAGCGAGGCTGCTGACGACGACGATGAAGCACCCGCAGAAAAGAAGGAAGCAAAGACTGAGGATAAAGAGTAAGATATGGCCAAAACACTGACGAAAAAAGCGGCAGTGGAACGAGACGGCAGTATGAGCCTTGGTGGCCACATGAAGGAACTGCGCAATCGCCTGGCGGTTTGCGCAGCAGTCTTTGTAATCGGCACGGTGTACTTTCTGGCAAATGCCGCTAAGCTGGTTACGCTGCTGGCCGATATGGGCAGAGTGTATGGATATCAGTTTGTTGTGATTTCCCCGCAGGAAAAACTGTTGCAGTATTTCCGCCTGGCAATCATGGCTGCCATTATCCTTACTATTCCTGTTATACTGTATCAGATTTGGGCCTTTGCAAAGCCGGGCCTGAAAAAAAGCGAAAATCTGTTTTTCGGTATGACTCTGCTGTTGGGTCTGGGTCTGTTCTGCGTAGGTGTGCTTTTTGCCTACAAGGTCACCCTGCCCTTTATGCTGAACTTCCTGATTACACTGGAAGGTACCGATTTTATTACAGCGCAAATCAGTATTGCAAGCTATCTGAGCTTCGTTTTGATGATTTTTACCATTTTCGGATGTATTTTTGAAATCCCGCTGGTAACTATCATCCTGGCAAAGCTGGGTATTGCAAGCCCCACGCTGATGAAAAAAGGCCGCGGTGTCGCAATCGTGATTTGCTTCTTTGTCGCTGCAGTCATTACTCCTCCGGATATTGTATCGCAGACCCTGGTGGCTATTCCCATGGTTCTGCTGTATCAAATCTCCATCTGGCTGGCAAAGATTTTCTACAAGCCCCATCTGGATGATGACGATGAGGATGACGAAGAAACTGACGAAGATTGATCTCGTTTCCATCAGAATTCAAAAAGGCACTGCCCTGCACAGGGTGGTGCCTTTTTCATGTTAGAAAAAACAATTGTCTATGCCCCTGTGCCCACAACTATGTTATACTAAAAGCAATAAGCCAATCGGCACGCGAAAAGGAGAATGGACGTTATGAAAGAATATGCATTTGGCATTGATTTGGGCGGCACAACCGCGAAAATCGGCTTGTTTCATGTAACCGGTACTCTGTTGGAAAAGTGGGAAGTCCCCACGGACACCTCTGAAAACGGTGCACATATCCTGCCGAATCTGGCTGCCAGCGTAAAGAGCAAAATGGAAGAAAAGCAGCTGACGGCCGAGCAGGTCGTGGGCGTAGGCATCGGTGTGCCCGGTCCTGTTATAAAGGACAGCTATGTGCCTATCATTTGCGCAAACCTGGGTGGCTGGGGCAAGCTGGATGTTGCACAGACACTGAGCGAGCTGCTGGATGGTATGTCTGTTAAGGTCGGCAACGACGCTAACATTGCTGCTCTGGGCGAAATCTGGGTCGGTACCGCAAAGGGCTGCCACAGTATGGTTATGGTTACTTTGGGCACCGGTGTTGGCGGTGGCGTAATCGTGAACGGTAACGTGATCTGCGGCGAGCATGGTGCAGGCGGCGAAATCGGCCATATTACGGTCAACCGCCACGAGACGGCATCCTGCGGCTGCGGCAAGAAAGGCTGCCTGGAGCAGTACTCCAGCGCAACCGGTATCGTTCGCTGCATGAAGAAGCTGCTGGAAGAAAGCGATGCACCCAGTGTACTGCGTGGCCGCGACTTTACCGCAAAGGACGTTCTGGACGCAGCGCGTGACGGCGATGCACTGGCTTTGCAGGAGCTGCACGACTGCGCAGACCTGCTGGGCTTTGCACTGTCCAGCATTGCAGCAACCGTTGACCCTGAAATGTTCCTGCTGGGCGGCGGCGTGAGCCGTGCCGGTGATATTCTGGTGAATGCGGTTACCGAAGCATATCAGAAGTATTGCTTCAGCGCAATCCGCGAGATTCCCATCAAGGTTGCTTCTCTGGGCAACGATGCGGGCATTTGCGGCGCGGTTCGTCTGGTTAAGGGCGAATGATGCTGAAAGAATAAAACACGTTAAAAGGCCCCTGGCAGACGCTCTGCCAGGGGCCTTTGCTATATTTACGTGATTTATGCTTCGGGAATGGGCGCGTCAGCAGGAATCTGGTTCCACAAACGATAGTAAATGCCCTTCTTTTCCAGCAGCTGGGCATGATTGCCTTCTTCACAGATGCCATCTGCACCCAGGACCAGAATTCGGTCGTAATCCTTGACGGTGGTCAGGCGGTGAGCGATGGTCAGTGTGGTGCGACCATGAGCCAGTGCTTCCAGACTTTGACCGACCAGGATTTCGCTTTCGTTGTCCAGCGCACTGGTGGCTTCGTCCAGAATCAGGATGCGGGGGTCTTTCAAAAATACACGGGCAATGGCAATGCGCTGCTTTTGTCCGCCGGACAGCTTTACGCCGCGCTCGCCCACATAGGTGTTGTAGCCGTCTTTCAGCTCGCGAATGAAGCCATCTGCACCGGCCAGCACAGCGGCACGCTGAATGGCTTCGGGGGTGGCGTCAGGCTTGCCGTAGGCAATGTTCTCGGCTACGGTGCCGCTGAACATATGCACATCCTGCTGTACGATACCAATTGCACTGCGCAGGCTCTTCAAAGTTACATCCCGCACGTCTTGGCCGTCTACCTGAATGCTGCCGCTGGTGACTTCATAAAAACGGGGAATCAGGTTGCAAAGCGTTGTCTTGCCGCCGCCGGACGGACCAACCAGCGCCACACGCTCGCCGGGGCGAATGTGCAGATTGACGTGGTGCAGCACCCGGTTGTGGTCGTCGGGATATTCAAAGCTTACGTCATTGAAATCGATGCTGCCGTCGGTTGCCTGCAAAGGCTTGGCATCTGGCTTGTCCTGAATCTCCACAGGGGTATCCATAATATCGAAGAAACGCTCGATGCCGGTCACACCCTGCTCGAAGTTTTCGGCAAACTCGACGATGCGGCGAATGGTAGCAATCAATGTGGAAACATACAACGTATAGGCCACCAGGTCGCCGGCAGTGATCCAGCCTTTGACTACAAACAGGCCGCCGCCGCAGATGACAACCAGATACATCAGACCGTCAAACAGACGGGTAGAAAACTGGAAACGGGCCATATACTTATAGGACAGCTTCTTGACCCGCAGAAACTCCATGTTGCCTTGCTCGAACTTTTCGATTTCCGTGTCCTCGGCGCAGAAAGCTTTGATAACACGTTCGCCCAGAAGGCTGTCTTCAATGCGGCTGTTCAGAGCACCAACCTGTACGCGGCGGCGGCGGAAAGCGGCGCGCTGCTGGTGATTGATCTGAATGGATACATAAATCATCGGCGGCACGCACAGGAACAGCAGAATGGTCAGCGGAACGTTGTAGGAGCACAGAATACAGAAGCTGACCAAAATTTTCAGTCCGGCGATAAAGAATTCTTCCGGGCAGTGATGAGCGAACTCGGTTACATCAAACAGGTCACTGGTGATGCGGCCCATGATTTCGCCGATTTTGGTGTTGGAATAGTAGGTCAGACCCAGCTTTTGCAGATGGGTGAATGCATCCCGGCGCATATCGGTTTCAATGGCAACACCCATGCAGTGGCCTACGTCAGCCATATAATACTGGGCGACCGCATCAATCAGACGCAGAACTAGATACAACAGCGCCATACGTAGAATCAACGAAACCGTCAGCGCAGCGGCATTGTTCATTGCCGTGTTGGTGATGGTGCGCAGAATCAGCGGCAGAACCATGTCACACAGACAGGTCAGCGAAGCACAGAACAAATCCAGTGCAACGGTGCGGCGGTATTTGTACAAATAAGGCCAGAAGCGGCGCAGCAGCGTGCCGCTGGGCATAGCGTGTGCGCCCGGATCATCTACCGGGGGCGTTTTTTTACTTGCAAACATTTCTTTTCTCCATTACTTCAAGCTTTGTGGCTGTAATCTCGTGCACCATAAATGGCGGTGCCGATGCGCACGATGGTGGCACCTTCCCGCACGGCGTTTTCATAATCGCTGCTCATACCCATGGACAGCTGCTCCATCGAAACGTGTTCCAGATGGCGCTGCTGTGCGGCAAAAGCAAGCTCTCGCATCTGCGCAAAGTAGCGGCGGTTTTCGGCGTCACTTTGATCCGCAGGGGGAATGGCCATCAGACCTTTTACGCGCAGATGGTCAAACCCGGCGGCAGCCTCTAATAGTACAGGCAGTTCCGCTTCTGGTAAGCCGGTTTTGGAATCTTCTGCACCGATGTTTACTTCCAGCAGAATATCTTGTACCAAATCCAGCTTGGCGGCCTCTTTCTCAATGGCCTGCATTAAGCGCAAGCTGTCGACACTTTGAATCAGGCTGGCACGGCCCAATACCTTTTTGATTTTGTTGGTTTGCAAATGTCCGATCAGGTGGGCAGGCTTGCCCAGATAGGCGCCGGCATCCGCATTGCGCACCAGCTCCTGTACATGGTTTTCGCCAAACAAATCAATGGGCAACTTAGCGCTTTCCATGACGGTTTCCGGGGTGCGTGTCTTGCAGGCAGCGCACAGCAGCACTTCGGCCGGGTTTCGTCCGGCTTCTTTGGCGGCTGTGGCGATTTTATCGCGGATGGATGCAACGACCTGCTCCATCTGCTGGGGAGAAATTTCCGGCATCGTTACACCTCCTCCGGGTAGTGGGCACGGATGCCGCCAATCAGCTTGGGGCGGGTGCGAGCACACAGCAAAATAGCGCTGCCGATGTGGTCCAGGCTGAGCCGCACCGGTACGGCTACACGCTTCAGATGCATACCAATCAGCGTGCCGCCAATGTCCAAACCGGCATTGGCACGAACCTCCTCTACCGCCACCGGCGCAGTAAAGTTCTGCCAGCAGGTGGTGGCCCAGCTGCCGCCTGCATGGGGCTGGGGCAGGACACACACCGGCTCATAGCCAAAGCGTTCGGCAGCTTCTTGTTCCAGCACGATAGCACGGTTCAAATGCTCACAGCACTGGGCAGCCAGATAAATGCCATGTTCGGCCAGCAAGGGTGCAATGCCCTGATACACAGCGGCGGCAGCCTCCATGCTGGAATCCTTGCCGATGTGTCCGCCTACGATTTCGCTGGACGAACAGCCTACCACGAACAAATCGCCGGCTTTCAGGTGTGCGGTCTCAATCAGTTCGGCAGCAGCCTGGTGTGCCTGTTCTTCAATCTGTTTTCGTTCCATTGCTTCCATAGCGAAGCCTCCTTTATCGTGTAATGCCATACAGGCGGCCTGCGTCAGCGTTGGCCAGCCAGATGGTGGTTTCCGTTTCACAAATGCCAGTAATGCGTCCGTCCATGTTGGGCAGCTGTGCCGCCACAGCGCGGCTCAAGGTGCCGTCATCGGATATAGAAAATGCCCAGCCCGTGTCCGCTTGGGGGGTCAGCAGCCAGTGCTGTGTCAGATCAGGCAGATTGAGGACTACTTTGCGCAGCAACGGTGCTCCGGCAGTTTTATCTACCCAGGAAATCGGCTTGCCGCATACAGCCGCCCAGACATCTCCATTTTGTGCAAGGGACAATCCAGCAGCATAGCCGTCCAGACCGTCTAAAAGGATTTTTCCGGCCTCTTGCACCGTTTCGGTGCGTGCGTCGGCAGGATAAGCCCAGACCCGGCGGGCGTTGGTTTCGCTCAGGTAGATGGTTTTGCCGTCTGGAGAAACCGCAATACCGCCTGCACCGGATAAACCGCCGGTCAGACGCTCTGCCTCGCCGGTGTGTGGGTCGAGCACATAAGCGGTACCACTATCGGTGTGGGCCAGCAGCTCGTTGAAAAAGCGCTGTTCCAGTCCGTCCTGTTCGATGGGCTGTTGTGCATACTGCGTGAAATATACAGTGCCGTCTGCGGCCACAGCGATAGCAGAAGGCGAGACCAGCGGCGCACCGTCTATGTCGGTTAAAATCGGTTTTACATCCACAGCCCAGCCGTCAAAGCTGGCACGGTAGATGGCATTGCCTCCTGCCAGATACAGGCTGCCGTCCGGCCCAAAAGCCATGCCGGAAATCTCGCTGTCGGTAGTGAATACTTCCGTCAGGCCGGTGCCGTCTTCACGAATACGAATGACCTTGTTGCCTTTGACAGCGGCATACAGCCAGCCGTCCTGCCAGGCGACGCACAGCGGTTTTTCATAGGGCGCAAGATCCAGTGCAGTAGTTTGTGTGTTACCCGCAGTGGTTAGGGACATCGCGGCCGTGGAAGGTTCATACGCCTGCGGCACAGCGGCAGGCGTGTGCAGCACAAGAAAAGCAGCGTAGCCCACAAAACCAACAATCAGCAAAAAGCTGGTGACTACCTGGAAGCGGTGAAGCAAGGCGTCGCGTTCTGCCGCCGCTTGCCGCCGGACCTGCTCCTGCTGGCGCTGAATTTGTTTCTTTGTGTGCTCTGCGCGGCGCAGCCAGCCATGTACCCAGGGGATAACGGTGGGACCAAACAATATCAGGATAATGCAAAAAAGCAGAATCAATTCCCAAAAGCCGAACTTCATATCAGGTTTCCTTCTCCGGCAGGAAGCCGGTAATATTTTATGAGAAAAAGTGCATAATATCCACACTTGCAATATTACTACTATACCGCAAATTCCGGTAAAAATCGAGAGCCGCACAGTTAAAAATCTCCGGCGGGATTCTGTATCCGTGCAGGATATGCATGGTCGGGCCGAGGTGCAGGACAGGATGGGTGCAAAAAGAACCGATACAGGGGTTTCTGCATCGGTTCTTTTTATGCAACGAATGAAAATCAGTGGCGATACTGTACCGCTTCGCGCACCTTGTCGGCAGTCTCCTGGCCTTTCAGGATGCGAACCAGTTCCAGACCAAAGGGGATTGCGCCGCCCAGGCCAAAGCTGGTGGTAATATTGCCGTCGGTGACCACCTCAGTGTCCAGCACTTCGGCACCGGTCAATTCCTGACGGAAAGAAACAAAGCTGGTTGCACGCTTGCCTGCCAGCAAGCCCATGTGGCCCAGAATACTGGGTGCGGCACAGATGGCGGCAATGGGTTTGCCAGCCTGGGCAAAATAGGTTACTGCGCCGATCACAGCAGGGCACTGCTCCAGATTCTGGGTGCCGGGCCAGCCGCCGGGCAAAACCAGCATATCATAATCGGCAGGATTCACATCCTCTGCCAGCACGTCGGCGGTGATTTTTACCTTGTGGCTGCTGACCAGTTGCAGGCTGCCGCCCACAGCGGCAATCGTTACATCAATATTGGCACGGTACAGCAGGTCGGCCGTGATAAGTGCTTCACATTCTTCGGTATCGTTTGCAAAAAACAACAGAACTTTAGCCATAAAAAGGACTCCTTTCTTTGATAAAAAAAGCCGACGCAATGCGTCGGCAGAAGTTTTATTTTGCGGTTTCCGCCAGAACGCGCCGCAGCGAGCTGTCCTCGTTTGCCAGCACACGGTTCACACGGCTGATGATAGCGCTGGAAGCGCCGGTTTTTTCCATGATGTTCACATAAATCTGCTTGTCCAGCAGCATTTCTGCGATGTCAAAACGCTGTTCCATGGCACTCAGCTCGGAATAGCTGCATACGTCCTGCAAAAAGCGGTATACTTCTTCGGGCGTTTTTAAGGTCAGTAGTGCCTGATACAGTCCCGATTCTCCGGTGGGATGGTCTTTGGTCATTGAGATGCTCCTCCTGCATGAATTATAGATAAGTCCGCCAGCCCGGCGGACCGGTTCGTCAGCTTGCCTATTTTATTACATTACTGTACGAAATTCAAGGGGCAAAAGTACCGAATTTTACAGTCGCTTTTCCATCCAGTATTCCGGCCACAGGATACCGGGGGCAAGCTCGGTATCCATAGGACGCAGAACACGGAAGCCTGCACCCTTGAAAAATCCCTGTGTATCCAGCTGTTTCTGGCCTACGCGCACGCCAATGGCGGTTTTGCCTTCTGCACGGGCCAGGCGCTCGATGCTCTGCAGCACCGTGCGGCCGATACCCTTGCCACGCCAAGGACTTTCCAGATAAAAGTGCTTAATCAGCATCATACCGCCGGACGTCTGCCAGGCCACATAGCCAGCAACCTTGCTGCCCTGCATAATCAGCTGGTAGTTCACATCCTCATCCATATCGGATTCAATGGCTTCTACGCTCTGCAGGTTGTCCAGAATGGCATCCAGCTGCTTTTTGTTAAAGCGGCGTGCGTAGTACTCGCGCCAGATGCGGTCGGCCATATCGGCAGTCATCTGAATATAACGTGCTTTTGCTACAAGTTTCAGTTCTGGTTTCATAGTGTCTCCTTATTGCTTTACTCTATGGTTACGCCCAGCAGCTCCGCCAGGGCGACGGCACCCATCTCGTCTACGATGGCACCGCGCAGTTCTTTCATATGTTCACTTACCGAGAGCTGCTCCAGCGCGCAGCCTCGCAAATCGACCCCTTTCAGTGGAGTGCCTGTCAGACAGGCACCACGCAGGTCACACTCTTTGAAGATAGGCTGTTTCCATTTCATTTCGGTCAGCATCGCACCGCCCAGGTTGCACCCGGCCAGAGAAACACTGGTCCATTTGCTCTGTTCAAAGGCGCACAGACGCAGCATACAGCTTTGCAGGCTTACGTCCCGCCAGCTGCTTTCAGAAAAATTTGTACCCATCAGTTTGCAGCCAATCAGGCGGCAGCGGGAAAAATAGCTGTCCAGCAGTTCCGCACCGGAAAAATCGCAGGAGCGAAATTCACAGTCTACAAAGCTGGCTTTTTCCAAGATTGCCCGGGAAAAGCGGCACCCGTCAAAGATACAGCGCGCAGCGGACAGCCGTTCCAGCGTTTCCTCAGACAGATCAGCATTTTTCAGGGAGAGGTCAGTGAGTTCCTCTTCTTCCGATACGGTGCTGTATAC
This sequence comes from Faecalibacterium sp., assembly GCA_020025795.1. GTDB lineage: Bacteria > Bacillota > Clostridia > Oscillospirales > Ruminococcaceae > Faecalibacterium. The sequence goes on from JAHHRK010000001.1 coordinate 25,808, forward strand.
CAGCATTGCAGCCTCTGCACCTTGCACGAGAGGAAGGTCCTTCGGCAGATAGGGGGCAGTAATAGTATGTTTCACGGATTGGGCACCTCCTATACGGATGGGACTTTTTTGATTACTTCAAATCAAAACGGACAACCACCAGTCGATACCACAGATAGGGGAACATATTCCAAATCAGCCACAGCTCCATTAGGATATAGTTGGGCAGATCTTTCCAACGGAAGGGACGCTTTTCAATTTTGCCGGCTTTCAAAAGGGCAAAGGCTTCGTGCATACCTTGATCCCATTCTTTGGCATAGCCTTTTTTGTGGAACGCATAGCGCTTCAGCCCATACCCGATTGCCTGGGGAATAAAGTTCAAAATCAGCATGAGCAAAGGCTGATTTTTCCAGGGCAGCAGAATGCTGTTGCGTCCGCTCTGGATGCTCTTGAAGCCGTTATAGCGCACCGCACCGGTGGTAGCACCACAGATGTGGTAGCACTTGGCAGCCGGGCAAATGATGTTTTTATAGCCTGCATTGTTGGCACGCCAGGACAGATCCACGTCCTCGAAATAGGCAAAAAAGTTTTCGTCGAACAGGCCGATTTCCTCCAGAATAGAACGGCGGTACAGCACAGCGCCGCCGCAGGCGGAAAAAATGCGCTTCTGCTTGGTGTAGCGGGTTACCTTGCGGCCGTCGCCTTCTTTTGCGGCGAAGGCAAGCAGGTTCACATAGTCACCGGCATCATCTGCCAAATCTCGCTCAAAGTGGCGGATCATCAGGCTCTGTACGGCAAAAATCTTGGGGTCCTGGTCAGCAGCAGCCAGCAGCTTTTCCAGCCAGTCCGGCTCGGCAAAGGCGTCGTTGTTGAACAGTGCCACATAAGGTGCCTTGCTGATGCGGATACCCTGATTCACTGCATGGGAAAAGCCAGTGTTTTCGCTGTTTTCAATCAGGGTATAGTTGGGCAGATCCCGATAGCGGCGGGCAATGTCCAGGCTTTCATCCGTGGAACCGTTATCAATAACGATCAGTTCAAAATCCTGCTCGGTCTGGTTCAGGATCGACTGAATTGAATCTTCCAGCCAGCCTTTTCCGTTTAGATTGGGAATAACGACGCTTGCTTTCATGGAGTATGCCCTCACTTTTTCTGTATTACCTTAAAGTATAACATAAAAAAGCACTGCGGCACAGGGCCGCAGTGCAGAAACACATAGAATTTTTACAATGCGCTTACATTGCGTCAGGGTTCTCGGCAGTAGCAGTGATGGTCCAGCCTTCTGCTTCCAGAGCGGGAACCAGCTCAGCCTGAATGTCAGACAGAGTCATGACAAACAGAACGTTGTTGCCCTTAGCAGCAGTCAGTGCCACGTCGGGAGCAACGCAGACCCACTTGCGCCAGTCAGCATTTTCCATCAGGGTATTCTGCAGAGCGTCTGCATCCGCACCGTCATTCAGCTGGAACAGGACCATAGAGTGGGCAAGGGTACCCATCATGTTCTGCACAACGGTGGTGGAAGCAATGTCGGCATTGGCCTCGATGCCGGTGCTGTAAGCGTAGTTCTCGTCATCGGAAGGCAGGTTCGCAGCAGCATTGTTTTCCAGTGCCAGATTGCTCAGGTGAGCAAAGATGCTTTCCAGCTCAGCCTTTGCGTCAGCGTTTACATCATCACTAAAGGGAACTTCAGCACGGTAAGGCTCCATGGTTTCCATAGCGGACTTAACGGCCTCGTCCATTGCCTTGAAGTTGGTAACGAACAGCTCCGGGATTTCGCCGCCGAAAGCGCAGGAGAACATGGAACCGTCTGCAAATTCCAAGGACATGGAAGCGGAAGCTTCGCCGTCGCCGTATTCGTTCTTTTCGTTCAGGGTGGCCAGCTCGGACTTTTCGTACAGAGCGGTCAGGTTGTTCAGCAGAGCTTCGTCCACAGTGCCCTTGGACATTTCCGCTGCGGAGTTGTAGTCCAGCATGAACTTGCCTTCGGTTTCAGCAGGGAAGATGTTGATAAAAATCGTATCGTCCATGGTTTCGCCGTAAGAAGCAGAGAAAGCGGTGATGGGGTTCTTCGAGGGTTCAGCGTTGTTGGAATTGGATGCACTGCTGCCGCAGGCAACCAGAGACAGGGCCATAACGCCTGCCACCAGAGCGGCCAGAACACGTTTCATTTTCATGAATGAATCTCCTTTAATATAAAATTACTTGCTTCACTAAGGAAAATGCGCTGTTTTATCCAGCGTCATTCACCATACGTTTCAAAGGATCAAAAAATTGCAGAAAAAATAAATTTTATTGGTGGCAGCGTCCTGCACGGAAAGTAGGAGCCTGGTTATCGCAGAATCCGCGGCAGGAAGGCTGCATGGCGGCATGATGGTGGTGGGAGGGCATTTCCGGGTTGAAATTGGGGTCCTCGTAGAAATAGTTATCGTCCGGATCGTAATAAGGCATACCAAAAGGATCGTCGTAATATTCACTGAACGGACCGGAGTGCGGTCCACCGTAACCATACCAGGCGTCAGTAATATCATCTAAGAATGAAAAGAAGCCAACCACCAGGGCCACGAGGGCCACAGCACCAACGACCAGCCAGACACAGGTTTTGATCAGGACGGCGCGTGCCAGGCGCTGGCGCGGCGTTTCCACATGAGAGCCAAAAGCCCAGTAGAACAGGAAAAACCAGCCAATAATGGGCACAGCAAACAGAATCAGAGACCAGAAATACTGGGCAGTGGTCAGGCCGCCGTCCGGGCAGACAGAGCGCTCCCGTGCATAGTGCGGCGTATAGGTACGAGTGTTCGTTTCCGGTGCAGCAGAAGCGTTTTCTTGTGCGCCGGCAGGGGAAGGGGGCGCTGCGTGGCAGGCGCAGGGCGCGCCACAGTACGGGCAGTTGGAAACATCGGGCGGCAGTGCGCTGCCGCAGTTCGGACAATGACGCATTTTAAAATACCTCCTGTTGCGCAAGAATATCCAATCCGTTTCGATCCAATGGAACAGACAGAATCATTTGTGTGTTGGTTTGTCCCAGTTGCTGGAACGAGTGGATCACTCGCTCCAGATGGCTCATGTCGGTGCAGCTGACGCGCACCATAAAGCTGTGGTCACCGGTAACGTGGTAACATTGCAGAACTTCGGGCTGCTGCTGCATCAGAGTCAGCAAACGTTCAAAGTTGTTGGGGTGCGTAGATACATTGATCAAAGCATTGATGCCATTCTGGCCCTTGGGACGATTCAATGTGATCGTATAACCGCCGATGATGCCGGCTTGTTCCAGCTTATGGATGCGGCTGGATACAGCAGGGCTGGTTAACGAAACCTGGTCTGCAATATCTTTTACAGACATACGCGCATTGGCAGACAGCAATTTTAGAATCTTGTAGTCCAAATCATCCATGAAAACACCCCCCTTTTTGGATAAAGAATACAATATGCAAATTTTCCTGAAATTAAACGTAACTTTTCAAAAGCCGAAAAAATACAGAAAAGACAGATTTTTTCGGACGGTCAACTTTATTATATAAAGTGGAAATCAAAAAGTAAAGGAAAAAGCAAAATAAAACCAGGTGTCAGGACAGTTTGACAAAAATGATTTGTGCATTATAATTTTATATGCAAAAAAGATATTTTCCTACTTTATATACTTTCCCACCCCTCTATGCACAAAGACCCGCTGCCAGGCGGGTTTTTGTGTTATATGGGAGAAATGCGAAACAGCGATAAATTTTTTGCTGTCCCAAGGGAAAGGGTTTTCTTTATTAAACACGATGCCTGGCATGAATGCAATGCATCATAAAGAAAAATTCCGAAAAAAGATAAAAAGCTGTCGGCTGTGCAAATCAGTCGGCAGCTTTTTTTGTAAAGCAAACCGGTAAAAAAGATAAAGCGGCACGGCGAAAACAAAGAACAAAGAAAAAGCACAATGGCAGACAGTTTGTTTTGCAGAGAAAACTGTGTTAAAATAAATCAGATTTTGTCGAAAGATGGGGTGCGAAGATATGACAGCTTCCTGCCAAAAAGAGCCCAACACCGGTTTGCGTCTGTGCAGGACCAAAGGACCGATGCGTGCGGAATATATGTTGTTTGCCGCAGGGGCAGCAATATGTTTTTTGCTGTTCAACCATCCGGATATTATGGAAACGGCCCGCCACGCATACATTTTGATTCAGAGCACTCTGGACGGTGACTTTCTGCAATTTTTTGAGAATACGCTGTCGCGTACATATGGCTATCAATATGTGAATGCGGCACACTATAATATTTTGATGTATATTCTGTATGCCTTGTGGGAGCTGCCGCTGTATCTGGTGGAGCGCATTGGCGGATTCGTTTTTGACGATGTGCTTTTGGCCATGTGGTGCAAAGCCATTGGCACAGGCTTTTATCTGGGCTGTGGTGTTTTGGTAGGCAAGCTGGCCCGGCGCATCGGCTGCGATGAAACCGCGTGCCGATGGGCACCGCTTTTGTTCTGGCTGAACCCCATCAGCTTTTTCAATACACTGGTGATGGGTCAGTACGACAGCATTTGTCTGTTTTTTGTTTTGTGGGCATTTATGCTGTATTTTGATAAAAAATACATGGCCTTTTCTCTGGTGATGGGCGTAGGCTTTGTTTTTAAGTTTTTCCCTTTGTTTGTGTTCATCCCCATGCTGCTTCTGGTGGAAAAACGTGTACCACACCTGCTGAAATATGGTGCAGTCAGCTTGTGGCTGTACCTTCCCACAACGCTTTTATTCGCCGGACGCACAGGCGATGCAGCGTTCTTTAACCAGCTGATGACGGAGCGCCTGTTCGCTGTGGGATTCCCCGGCGGTACAGCAAATGCGTCTTATTTTGGTCTGGCTATGGTCCTGATTTGCGTGACGGCCTATTTGTACCGTCTGCAGGATGAGCAAACCTGGTATGATGTGACGGTATATGGAGCCATGGCGGTGTTCTCGCTATTGTTTATTTTTGTGCTGTGGCATCCGCAGTGGCTCATTTTACTCACACCGTTTTTGATTTTAACGGCACTGCGGCAGAAGGAAAAGACAACCTATGCATATTTGAATGTTGCACTTTGCATTGGCTTCTTTCTGCTGGTGGCATTTATTTACCCGCACGGCCTGGAAGGTAATCTGTTCGATTGGGGCGTATTGCGCCCGCTGACAGGGTGGTTTTATTCCATCGTAGCCGAGCCTCGCTGGAATGCGTTCTATCTGGCATTGGTTCCGTATCTGGACAAAATTGCACCGATTCTGTTTTATGGAGCACTTTTCAGCGGCATTTTGTTCCAGTTCCCGCTGCGCGGTAAGAGCTTGGGCGATCGGCTGGCCGGCGACTGCACGGATCGCTTCCGTTACCGTTTGACCTGCTGGGGTACCTTTGTCCTTGCTTTTGGCGGCTTCTGGTTTGCACCTACACTGTTTAGTTATGTAAAAACCATCGGGCTGTTATAAGGAAATGATGTAAAAAGCCGTTGTGGGAAACGGATGGCTTTTATAAAACATGAAAATAGAAACAGCGGGCAGAGATTTTTCTCTGCCCGCTGTTTTTTTGATAGAAAGCGATCAATCAATCAAAATGAGTACGATAGCCGTTAAGAATTCTTGTTGCAGGAATCCAGTGCCTGTATCATGCAATCAATGCCTTCCTGAACTTCGCAAAGGTTCTTTGCTTTTCGGAAAGCTGGCGTGTAGTATACGTTTCTGCTTCGATCACAGCAGAAGCCATTGGCGGAAAGTGTTTCACATTCGGTTTGTAATAAACTTTCTCCCAGCAGGCATCGCAAAAAGTCGATGCCTGCACACATTGTTGCAATGGGTTTGCCCTGTTCCGCAAAAGAAAGGACAAGTTTTCGGACGGATTCGTTATTTCTATAATTGCTCAGCAATCCAATACCACCGGGAATGAGCAGACAGTCGAAATCATCTGGATTGACACAGTCTAACTCCTGAATGGTACCGCGGCCAATACGGGCGGATTCAACCAAAATATTCCGCTTTTCTTCCGGTTCCTCTGAAATGTGATTGATAGATGGCGCCTCCATAGCATGCGCCACAGGCTGATACGACCAGTTGTATTTATCCAGTGCAAGATACGTCAGGATGACTTCTTCGATGCAGGAGCCATCTCCCAGTCCACAACCGGCCAATAAGACCAAACTTTTCATTCAAGGTACTCCTTTCCAATCGGACCATGCCGATACGATTTTACAGACATCCGACCAAAGCTGCGGTGCTTTTGAATGCATTTTTTACTGCAAATAGTCCTCGTAAAAATGCAGATCTTCTGCCTTTACAACGCCTTCCAGATACAGGCCGCCTTCCTGATATTCTTCCAATGTGACACTGCCGCGCTGGCGCATGGGACCAGCCAAACTGATTTTATCATACGGCAGCAGGACTTTGATGCTGCGCACACGGTCGGCCAGCAAGCGGTCCAGTTCTTCCAGCAGCTGCGGCAGTCCTTCGCCGGTTTTTGCACTGGTCAGCAGTACGTCCGGCGAAAAGCTGATGGCACCGGCCCTGTCACATTTGTTGTAAACGGTCAGGCGGGGAATATCGTCGCAGTCCAGCGAGTGCAGAACTTCGTCCGTCACGTTCAGCTGCTCATCTCGCTGGTCGTCGCAGGCATCTGCCACACGAACGATGACATCCGAGAATGCGGCTTCCTCCAAAGTGCTCTTGAAAGCTTCCACCAGATGGTGGGGCAGGCGGGATACGAAACCAACCGTATCAACCAGCAAAACCGCCAGACCGCTGGGCAGAACCAGCTTGCGGCTGGTGGGGTCCAGCGTAGCGAACAGCATATTGGCTTCCAATACCTGCGCGCCGCACAAAGCGTTCATCAGGCTGGATTTGCCTACGTTGGTATAACCAACCAGGCTGACAACAGGCATTCCGGTACGGCTGCGTGCGCGGCGTAGCTCGCCGCGGCGCTTTTCCATTTCAGCCAGACGCTCGCTTAGCATATCAATGCGGGCACGAACATGGCGCTTGTCCAGTTCCAGCTTGGTTTCACCGGCACCACGGCGTGCACCGGCACCGCCGCCGCCACCACCGCCCTGACGGCTCAAAGATGCGCCCATGCCGGAAAGACGAGGCAGCTGATAGCGCAGCTCAGCCAGTTCGGTTTGCAGTTTGCCTTCGTTTGTGACGGCACGGCTGCGGAAAATCTCCAAAATCAGCATGGTGCGGTCCAGAACTTCACACTGTAAAAGGCCGGACAGGTTGCGGATTTGGCTGCCAGTCAATTCACCGTCGAATACGGCAGTCTGCACATCCAGTTCTTCTACGGCCAGACGTGCTTCCTCCACCTTTCCGCTGCCCAGCAGGGTGGCGGCTTCCGGGGTAGAACGCTTTTGAGTTACGCGGCCTACGGCTACCATGTGGTTTGCTTCGCACAAAGCAGCCAGCTCGTCCAGACTGCGTGCGCAATCCCATTCGCCCATGTCCAAGGCCAGCAGCAAAACGCGTGCAGGCGGGGTTTCGGTTAAAATATCAATCAATTCGCTCAAGTGTGTTCTCCTTTTTCATTGTCTCCCACAAAGGGAGGGGCAAATTGTAATAATCACATTCCACGGGGGTTCCGTCGAATTTGCGGTCCATGCCGGAATGGTCGAACTGAAAACCAATATGCCGCAATACACATCCGCTGGCAGGATTTTCGGTGGCGTGGCAGCCGGACAGCCATGTGCCGCCGCATACGCTGAACCAGTAGTCCACCACAGCACGCAGCGCTTCGGTGGCAAGGCCCTGCCCCTGCCAAGGCTTGCCGATACAGTAGCCGGGTGACCACACACCATCCGTGCCATCTAACCCGGTACAGCGCCAACAGTTGCGTGCACTGCCGACGGAATAGCGGTCATCAAACAGGCTGATTTCGCCAATCAACTGGCCGGAAACCTGTTCCACAATGCCCCAGTGGTAGTAATCCGGCTTAGCGTATGCAGTCTCCCATGCAGCAAGCAAGGCGTGAGTCATGGTTTCGTCCCGATGTGCGCCGCGGCGCATAAAAAGGAAGATCTGAGGATCTCCCGCCCAACCAGTAAACATGGCATGGGTATCCTGAACGGACAAACGGCGCAGCAGCAGGCGGTGCGTCTTTAGGGGACAAGTGCCTTGGTGCTGCATGACAATCTCCTTTGCGTTGCGTTTGATTCAGTATAGCATAAAACATAAAAATTTCCAGCAGTAGAAAAATAAGAAAAAACTGTGATATGACCAAATATTACCCGTAGATATGATAAACTAAAAAAGCCTATTTGTGTGACAGACCTGCCGGACGAATCAGGTGGCTGCGCCTGAGGAAAGCCCTCTTTACAATAAATGTCAAAAAGGTTACAATAAATATAATTGTAATCCTGCGGAATCGTCACGAGGTGAATGACGAGAAACCAAAAAGGAAAGGAATCGTATTAAAATGAAACTTTCACGCAGAGAATTTATTGAAAAGGCGGCCATTGCGGCAGCTGCAGCCGGTGTGCTGGTAGGCTGCGGCGGTCCGCTGCCGAGCCCTACGCCGGAACCGACACCCACCCCGACACCGACCCCCACGCCGGAACCGCCATATGATCCGGATGTACTGACGGGCGAAGGCCGTGCGCGCGATGCAAAGGACAGCCGTATTATTGGTATCATGATCAATAATATGTCCAACACCAGCCGCCAGAATGCACGCCCCCATCGCGGCATTGGCGAAGCAAAGATCCTGATCGAAATCAAAGTCGAGGGCGGCATTACCCGTTTCTGCGCTTTGTTTGATGATGTGGACGACATTCCTGAAATTGGACCCATCCGCTCCGGCCGTGACCAGTTTTTGCAGCTGATCCTGCCCTGGCAGGCTGTCTACTACCACGAGGGCGAGAGCGTGTTCTGCACCCGTTACATCAAGGATTGGGAGTACTGGGGCCTGAACTTCGGCGGAATGAGCTACTTCAAGACCCCCACCCAGCGCAACTATTCGCACCGCGACAAGCGCGGCCGTAATGTGGCAACCGAGCATACGCTGTTTACCAGCGGCGAGGAAGTCCAGAAGGCAATCGACAAGGCGGATCTGGATATGACCCGCAAATATAACAGTACTTTCTTTAAGTTTGCCGATTACCGCTATGATGAGTATGTAAGCCTGGACAACGGCGAGTCGGCCACCAGCGTGACCATTCGCCATTCTTCCAGCTATCGCACCTATTTCGATTACGATGCAGCAACCCAGACCTACAAAATGAGCATGTACAGCAATGCAAGTAAGTCTGTCAGCCCGACCATCGATGAGAATACAGGCGAGCAGCTGAGCTTTACCAACCTGGTTGTTTTGTTCACCGCTATGGAAGCTTATCCCGGCGATTCGCACAATATCCAGGATGTGGACTATGACTACGGCGGAGTTGGCTATTACTTTACCAACGGCCGCTGCGAGATGATCGGCTGGCAGAAGGGCAGTCCCGGAAACGTTTTGATCCTCAACGACCATAATAGCGAGGACGACGAGATGGTGACCCTGAACTGCGGCAAGACCTACTTGTCCTTTGTAGACTTGAAAGAGGCCGAACACTTTAATTATGACGGCGAGGAAGATGCAGCCGGAGGCGACGACCTGAGCGATGCGGAAGATACTTCCGACGTGACGGATGCAGATGATGCCGTTGTGGACGAAGATGCCGCAGCAGACATCAACACCGACTGATTCAGCGCTAATCCCCAGATGAAGGAGAGTTTTTGCGACCCATGAAACAATTGATTGCAGCTATTTTGTGCGTGGCCCTGCTGTTGGCAGGCTGCGGTGCAGCGCCCAGCAGCAGCCAGATCGCATCTGACCAGGTGCAGGATGTGCTGCCGGAAGGCACGCAGCAGCCACTGGTAGCGGCCAAAGCGGTTTATCCGCTGACCGGCCAGGAACTGACAGGCGATGTGCAGCGTCCTGTGGCAGTGATGGTTAATAATGCCGCCGCAGCCGGTGCACGCCAGTGGGGCCTGAGTGGTGCCAGTGTGATTATGGAAGCTCTGACCGAAGGTGAGACTACCAACTGGATGCTCTGGTTTGATAATCTGGAAAGTGTTCCAAAGGTTGGGCCTGTTGCACCGGGCAAGGATCTGTTCTGGCAGTTTGCGCTGCCCATGAACAGCATTCTGGTTCAGAAGGGCATGAATACCTATGCGGAAAATCTGCTGAATTGTTACGGATGGCAGCCGCTGGATGCCCTGATGCTGGGTGTGAACAGCTTTGACTATGATGGCAGCGATGCTGCTATGCCGATGGAATACGACTGGTATACACAGGGCGGTTCGCTGCAGTATGGCGTGGATCACTATCAGATTCCGCTGTCTGGTAAAGTACCTGTCTGGCAGTTCTTTGGTTCTCCGGTTCTGGGGCAGACGGCTGCTGCGTTAACCGTGAATTTTTCGGAAAAGCAGGGTACGACCCTGCGTTACGAAAACGGCGCATGGGTGATGTATCGTGCCGACGGAACCCAGCAGTTGGATGCCAATAATGGTGTTCCGGTTCAGGTAAACAATGTGCTGGTGCTGCGCAGCGAAGCGTCGGTTAAGGATGACAAGTTTACCCGTGAGTATAACCTTACCCAGGGCGAAGGCCTGTATCTGGTCAACGGAACCTGGCAGAAAATCACCTGGAAAAAGGGTGATGTAGCGGACGAGCTTCAGTTGTTTACCGAAAACGGAAATCCGCTGGTTCTGGCACCGGGCAAGAGCTATGTGGCTGTTTACGGCGACTTTGCCGGCCAGTCGCTGAGCATTACAGATGAAGAAGGCAACACGGTTTATCCGGAGGCAGAAACGGAGCCTGATACCGAAGCTGCTGCTGAATAAGAAAATATAAAAAAAGCCGAACTCGTACAAAATGAGTTCGGCTTTTTTGCTTTGTTTATTCCTGGTGGTCAACGGTATCCAGGTAGCCTTCAGGAATCACGTCGATGGCCTCGACCAGGCGGTCACGCATCCACAGCTCCACGTCGGTGCGGACGGTGTAGCCGCAGCCGGGGTCTGCCATCCACATTTCCGGCTTACGGCTGGGCAGTGCACGCTGGCTGAGCATGCTCATGATAACACCACCGTGGGTCACGCAGGCAGCCTCGGTGATTTGGGATTTGATCATATATTCAAACATCTTCAGCAACGCATCGGCGCAGCGCTGATGGAATTCAACGGTGGGTTCTGCGCCTTCCGGGGTGTAGCCGGAGGTGGGGTCCATCCAGCGGACAAAATCCGGATCTTTGACCAGATCCTGAATTGGCTTGCCTTCAAATTTACCAAAGCCTGCCTCGCGCAGAGCATCTACACTATATTTGTGGGGTGCGTTGGGGAACAGGATATTGCTGGTTTCAACGGCGCGCTTCAGCGGGCTGGAAAAAACAATTTCAGGGGTAGGATACTCGAATCGCTGGGTCAGATCAATCAGCTGGGCGCGGCCGGTATCGCACAGAGGCAGATCAGTGCCGCTGCCCACATACAGGCCGTCCAGATTGCCCTGGGTCAGACCATGGCGGATCAGATGCAGTTTGAATGTTTTCATAAAATACTCCTCTCTGCGGCAGTACCGCACAGTGTATAAAATGGACTTTTGGAAGAAAAAAGAAAAATAGCGATTTCCACAGAAGCTGAGGGGCGAAATTTGGTATCCCCCTACATCTTGGGCGACGTTGCGGAAAATTCGCCACGGATAGGGCGAAAACAAGAGAAATCGGCAGAATCGCTGCGGAAAAGCGGGAAAGAATACAAATTGTGTATTTACAAATCGTTTTCTGCAGAGTATAATCAACGTACCGTAAAAACAGATTGCGGGTATTGCAGAAATAGAGAGGAATCCACAATGGAATTCAACCGAATTATCACCCTGCTGCGAAAAGAGCGCGGAATCACACAGAAACAGGCAGCGGCCGATCTGGGCGTTTCGCAGGCATTGCTTTCTCACTACGAAAAAGGCATTCGAGAATGCGGCTTGGAATTCGTCGTTAAAGTGGCGGATTATTATGGGGTGTCCTGTGATTATTTGCTGGGCCGCAGTGCGGACCGGAGCGGTGCAGTGCTGAGTGCAGAAAATCTGCCCAACCCTGACGCCATGAAGGACGGTATCTACCGCGGCAGCGTGCTGCCTACGATGAATAAAAAGCTGATTTCCAACAGCCTGAACGTGCTGTATGCCAAGCTGGGCAACTGCCAGAACAAGGAAATCGTCACCGAAGCCAGCGCATATTTGATGCTGGCTGTATACAAGGTGTTCCGCCATTTGTACAGCGCCGAAAGCCGCAACACCAGCAGCCTGTTCAGTATATCACAAAATACCTGGCAAGGCTATTCCGATTCTGCTATGAAAGTGGCAGAGGCAAACCTGTGTGCTACGCTGGCCGGTGAAGACGTAAGCGGCAAGGGCGAACAGCTGAAGGATACGACCTGCCTTGCAATGACGACGGACAGCCTGTCGGAGGAATATCCGCTGTATGCATCCAGCCTGCTGAATCTGGTAAAAACCAGTGAAGGTCGCATTGAAAAATTGAAGTAATCCCAAAAGAACACTTGTCGCATTTCAGCGGCAGGTGTTCTTTTTTTGCCGTGAAAAAGGCGAATCAGAGAACTGGAAGCTGCGCCCATCAGGAAAAACAAAAAGCAAGGGCACACCTTGAGAAGGTCACCCTTGCTTTGGATCAGGTTGGACGGCTTACAGTTCGCGGAGCTTGGAAAGACAAGCCGAGCAAACGCAGACGTTGTTTACTACGATGGCGTTGGGATCTTCCTTGCCGCAGAATACACAGCGATCATGCGGACGATGCTTTTTCAGCAGGATTGTGTCACCTTCTACGGAAATATCCATAGAGGTGCCTGCGGGCAGATCAAGACTGTCACGCAGTTCTTTCGGTAGGACGATGCGTCCCAAATGGTCCACATTGCGTGTAATGCCGATATGTTTCATGATAAGGTTCCCTTTCCGTTACCGGGTGGGAGATCACAACTGCAGCAGGCCTACTTTTTTGTAGACCTTCTGCACCATGCGATCAGCCAGTCGGGATGCGCCAGCGGCACCATCCGCCAACACCTGGTCAACGTAAGCCTTATCCGCCAGGATGCGGCTATATTCGTTCTGGATGGGAGCAAGACCGTCTGCGATAACTTCGCCTACGGCCTGCTTGAAGCTGCCGTAGCCCTGGCCTTCAAATTCAGCCTGGATAGCGGCCATGTCCTTGCCGGTAAAGACACCGTACATGGTCATCAGGTTGGAAACGCCGGGCTTTTCAGCAGGATCAAAGCGGACAATACCATCCGAATCGGTTACAGCGCGCTTGCACTTGCGCAGGATGGTGTCCTTGTCGTCTGTCATCAGGATGAAGCCGTTCACGTTGGTGTCGCTCTTGCTCATCTTGCGGGTGGGATCGGCCAGGCTCATGATCTTGGCGCCAGCCTTGGGTACATAGCCTTCCGGCAGGGTGAACGTGGGGCTGTATGCGTTATTGAAGCGCTGGGCCACGTTGCGTGCCAGCTCCAGATGCTGGGTCTGATCCTGACCAACGGGAACCAGGTCGGCGTTGTAAATCAGGATGTCAGCAGCCATCAGGCTGGGGTAGGTGAACAGACCACCGTTTACGTTGTCAGGATGCTTTGCGCTCTTATCCTTAAACTGGGTCATGCGGCTCAGCTCGCCAAACTGGGAATTACAGGTCAGAATCCAGCTCAGCTGGGTGTGCGCAGGCACATGGCTCTGCACGAATACCAGGCTGCGGCTGGGGTCAATGCCAGCGGCCAGAACCATGGCAACCGCTTCACGCGTATGGCGGCGCAGCTCGGCGGGAACCTGGCGGACGGTCAGTGCGTGCAGGTCGGCAATCATGTACAGGCTTTCGAATTCATCCTGCAGCTTTGCCCAGTTGCGAATCGCACCAATGTAATTGCCCAGGGTAAAGGTGCCTGTGGGCTGAATACCGGAAAGAATGCGCTTTTTGCGCTCGATTGTTTCACTCATACGGATTTCCTCACTTTTTATATGGAATCTTTTAGAATAGTACGTATAGCACTTTAGGAAACGAAAGAATTAGATATATAGTAAGTATATCACGTTTATTGTGCGTTGACAAACGCATTTGTAAAGGGTAGACTAAATTCGACGATATTGCGGCGCACGTCGCCCCGTTATTGGCCTGTTAAAGGGCCAGATATAAGGAGAGAAGAATATGGCAACTAACAAAGTTCGCACTCGATTTGCACCCAGCCCTACGGGTTATATGCACGTAGGCAACCTGCGTACTGCTCTGTATGCTTACCTGATGGCAAAGCATGAGGATGGTACCTTTATCCTGCGCATCGAAGATACCGACCAGGAGCGCTATGTGGAAGGCGCTGTGGATGTGATTTATAACACCTGCCGCGAAACCGGCCTGATCTGGGACGAAGGTCCGGATATTGGCGGTCCCGTTGGCCCCTATGTGCAGAGCGAGCGCATGGGTATGTTCAAGAAGTATGCGGAGCAGCTGGTGGAAGCTGGCAAGGCTTACTACTGCTTCTGCACGCCGGAGCGCCTGGAAAAAATGCACGCAGAACAGCAGGCAAAGGGCGAAATGACGCACTATGACGGCCACTGCCGTGATCTGCCTGCGGATGAAGTGAAGGCTCTGCTGGATGCCGGCACTCCCTACGTTATCCGCCAGAAAATCCCCAAGGGCCAGGTGGCAGGCTTTGACGATCTGGTATATGGCCATATCGAAATCAGCACCGACGAGATCGACGATCAGATCCTGATCAAGACCGACGGTATGCCCACCTATAACTTTGCAAACGTGGTGGACGACCACCTGATGGGCATTACCCACGTGATCCGCGGCAGTGAGTACCTGTCCTCTACGCCCAAGTACAACCTGCTGTACGAGGCATTCGGCTGGGATATTCCGGCTTATATCCACTGCCCGCCCGTGATGAAGGACGCACAGAACAAGCTGTCCAAGCGCAATGGTGATGCCAGCTATCAGGATCTGGTGGCAAAGGGCTACCTGACCGAAGCAATCATGAACTATATCTGCCTGCTGGGCTGGAGCCCCCGCGGCGAATATGCAGAGCAGGAAATCTTCTCGCTGGAAGAACTGAAGAAGGTTTGGGAGCCGTCCGGCATTTCCAAGTCTCCTGCTATTTTTGACCCGCTGAAGCTGCGTGCCATCAATGCTGAGTATATCCGCCGCCTGTCTCCGGAAGAATTCCTAGCAAAGGCTGAGCCTTGGATCGACAGCGCTGTGAAGCGCCCCATCAACAAGGCTTTGCTGTGCGCAAACCTGCAGCCTCGCTGCGAGGTCCTGGGCGAAATCCCGG
Organism: Faecalibacterium sp.; assembly: GCA_020025795.1. Taxonomy (GTDB): domain Bacteria; phylum Bacillota; class Clostridia; order Oscillospirales; family Ruminococcaceae; genus Faecalibacterium. The sequence goes on from JAHHRK010000001.1 coordinate 41,065, forward strand.
AGCAGCTGGATTTCTTTGACGAAATGCCGGAATACGACATTTCCATGTATGCCAACAAGAAGCAGAAGACCAGCCCGGAAACCGCTCTGGAAGCACTGAAGGCTCTGGAAGTGGTGCTGTCTGATGCAAATCTGGACTTTAACGATAAGGACGCTCTGTTTGCAGCCTGCAAGGCAAAGGCGGAAGAAATGGGCAAGAAGAATGGCTGGCTGCTGTATCCGCTGGGCATTGCTTTGTCTGGCAAGCAGCGTACCCCCGGCGGCGGCACCGATCTGGCTTGCATGTTCGGCCAGGAGGAAACCCTGAACCGCGTGCGCGCAGCCATCGCCAAGCTGGAAGCATAAAATAGAACTTTCTATAAAAAACGGCGATAACGCGAAAATATTCCCCGAAAAGAAGCAGAAAAGCCCCTTTCCCATAACGGGAGAGGGGCTTTTTGCAGCTTTGTGCCGCTTCGCCGCCTGCGGCATTTTCCGCCGTTTGGTGCGTGGTACCTTGTTCTTGCAAGATGCAGAGAAACAGGGAGGGAGCTCAAGTGGAAAAACTTTCGGAATGGTGGAGTGATACAGCGCAGCGTCCGGTAGCGGCAGGGAATGCGGCAGCGCGGATGTTTGGGCACCAGCTAGCGTGCATCGCCTGGGGCGCAGCAGCCGGTTTTGGCAGCTGGTACGGCTTATTGCACCCATTGGGGCTGGCTGTGGTGCTGGGTGCGGCGGAGACAGATTATTTCTGGGTTGCGCTGGGTGCTGGAGCTGTGTCGCTGCTGGTACATACGCAGCCGATGGCACTGGTGCACCTTTGTGTGGCTATTGCAACGGCAGGCATACGCTGGGCACGACCGCGCAGCTTCCCATTTGCAGCAACACTGGGGGCTGGTATGTTGCTTTGCATGAGCTGGCTTTTGTGGCTGGGCGGCAGCATATCGGCACAGGTGGCACTGGTATCTCTGGCAGAGAGTGTGCTGGCGGTTTTATTGGGATGGCAACTGGTGCGCTGCCCACCAAACGGCAGCGAAAAGGGATTGCTTTTGCCGGGTGTGGTGCTGCTGACGATTTTGGCGAATATTCCGGCTGGGCCGCTTTGGATTGGCGTGATTTTTTCCACTGGCGCAGGGCTTGTACTGTCCTGTCGTGGCCGGCGGGAACGGGCGTTGGTGACCATGGGCGTGTTGGCAGCTGGTTTGTGTGCGGCAGCGCCGCAGCAGTTGTTTGCAGGCGTTGCTGTTTTAGGTGGAACGCTGCTGGCTGTTACATATGGCGCAGGAGATCGGCTGCGGTGCAGCGGACTATTTTTGCTGGGATGTTTGCCCGGTGCATTGTGTGTGTCTGGGGCTGGGCAGGCAGGATGCTTCTGGTTGGCATTTGCGCTGGGCCAGGTACTGTTTTTTTGTATGCCTGCACATTTGGTGCTCGCGGTGCCCGTATCTGACCCAACCGAAAGCGCAGGTCGCCCGGCGGTGAGCCTTGCGGCAAATCGACTGGAAGCAGCGGCAAACAGTCTGACCGAAATTGCAGATACCATTCAACAAATCTACGAAGTGCTGCCCCCGCAGGGCGAAAATTATAACTGGGTGGTGGAGCGCACCCAGGAGGCATTGTGTTCCCATTGCGAAAATAGGGAGAAGTGCTGGCAGACCCGCTATAACGATACCGTGGAGGCACTGTTCCATCTGAAACCCATGCTGGAACAGAACGGTCAGCTGGATCTGGCCAAGCTGCCGGGACAGTTTTCCTATTGTATTCATCCATCGGCGCTGTGTGCCGCAGTGGAGCGCAGCTGGGTGGAGTATGGTGCGCGCCGCAAAGCGAGAGCGCGCTCACAGGGGATGCGTGCGGCCATTACGGAACAATACGAAGCAATCGCTCAAGCATTGGCGGCATTGGCGCAGCAGCTTGGTGTACAGGGCAGCCGGGATGCAGGACGAACTGGACGTCTGGCGGCGGCGTTTGCTTCGCTGGGGCGCGAACCGTTGGCCTGTTCCGTCACTTTTGGCGGACAGGGACAGTTGCAGGCTGCTGTAACCTTACGCCGCATGGATTTTTCCAAGAATGATTTGCGCATCTTGGCGGAGGAAACCAGTCGCGTTTGCCACCGACAGATGGATGTTCCGCAGGTGTGCAACGGCAAGGATGCTGTCACATTGATTTTCGCGGAAAAGGCGCGGCTGCGTCCCATATTCGGTATGGCGAACAGTCCGGCACAACAGCAGGTATCCGGCGATGTGGTGCGTCAGTTCTGTGTGGGCGATACGGCAGCAATGCTGCTGTGTGACGGTATGGGTACCGGTCGCCCTGCGGCGGTAGACGGCACGGTGGCGGCGAACCTGACGACAAGCTTGTTACAGGCAGGCTTTCAGGCAGAAACTGCTGCCCGTTTGACCAATGTGGCGCTGGCGCTGAAAAGCGATGAAGAAAGCAGTGCAACGCTGGATTTATTGCAGGTGGATTTGTACACCGGTTCCGCGCTGTTGTACAAGGCAGGCGCAGCACCTGGTTTTGTGGTACAGAACGGGAAAGCGCGTGTGCTGGATGGTCCGGGTTTGCCGATGGGGCTTTTGGCGCGAGTGAAAAGCGAAACACGCAGCCTGCGTTTGTATGCCGGAGACTGGGCGGTTCTGGTATCGGACGGCATGCTGATGGATGGAACGGACTGGATCTTACAGCAGCTGGAGCTGTGTGCAGCCAGTGGCAGCACCCCGGCGGATACCGCAGCACTTTTAGTACGCACCGGAAAAATGCGTGCGCAGCGTACCGGCCGACCGGACGATATTACGGTGACGGTAATGCGGCTGGAACAGGTGAGCTGAAAATAATAAAAAGAGAGGACGACCTTTCGATCGTCCTCTCTTTATTTATGCGATTCGCAAAGTGGGGTCAGGATCAAGCCTTGTTGCCGCAGCCAAACAGGCTGATCTTCTCACGGCACTTGTCCTTGATAGCTTCGCAGCCGGGAGCCAGCAGCTTGCGGGGGTCGAAGCCCTTGCCTTCCAGATCCTTGCCTGCCTCGATGTACTTGCGAGTAGCCTCAGCAAATACCAGCTGGCAGTCGGTGTTCACGTTGATCTTGCAAACGCCCAGGCTGATTGCCTTAGCAACCATCTCGTCGGGGATGCCGGTGCCGCCGTGCAGAACCAGAGGAATGTTGTCGGTTGCCTTGTGGATACGGTCCAGAGCCTCGAAGTCCAGACCCTTCCAGTTTGCGGGGTACTTGCCGTGGATGTTGCCGATGCCTGCTGCCAGGAAGTCAACGCCCAGAGCAGCGATCTTTGCGCACTCTTCGGGATCAGCGATCTCGCCGCTGCCGATGACGCCGTCTTCTTCGCCGCCGATTGCACCAACCTCAGCCTCGATGGAGATGCCCTTGGAATGTGCCAGAGCTACCAGCTCCTTGGTCTTTTCTACGTTCTCCTCGATGGGGTAGTGGCTGCCGTCAAACATGATAGAAGTGAAGCCAGCCTCGATGCAAGCCTTGCAGCCTTCGTAGCTGCCGTGGTCCAGGTGCAGAGCAACGGGAACAGTGATGCCCAGGCTGTCGTGCATAGCGCGAACCATAGCAGCAACGGTCTTATAACCGGTCATGTACTTGCCAGCGCCTTCAGAAACGCCCAGGATAACGGGGCTCTTCAGCTCTTCGCAGGCCAGCAGGATGCTCTTGGTCCACTCCAGGTTGTTGATGTTGAACTGGGGCACGCCGTAGTGACCGTCGCGAGCCTTCAGCAGCATTTCAGTTGCGTTTACCATCATGATAGATTACCTCACTTTACAATTGATACAAGGGTGAAATCCCATGTATGTGTGATATGCGTATATAGTATAAACAAATTCAGACGAAATTGCAATCAAAATCCGGCACAATGTGATATTTGCTACTAAATTCGCAATATAAACGGGGATGATGCAACGAATGTATTATTGTTGCGGTCGAGAATGCGTTTATGGACGAAATATTCTGTCGAAACAAGAATATTCCTGCGTGTAAAACTTTTTGGTAGTGGAAAACTTTCAAATTTGAGCGGAAAAGCAGTGGAAAACTTAGTGGATAAAGTGGAAAGCGTTTTAAAAAAGATGGAGAAATCAATATTTCATCCACATTTCTCACTGGATTTTCCACATGTGGAAAACTTTGCGGGAAAGTAGGTCTCTTTTTACGACAAGTATAAAATGTCCCATATGATGGAATGGATCTTAATAACAACGTCCATACTGTAAACGGGAAAGGGAAAGATCACTGTCGTGTGTGTAAAAAATGGAAAAACACCGCGCAATTTGCTAGAAAACAAAATCCGGGTATGCTATAATTTAACTGTATAAGCAAAACATAAAATGCGCCTCTTTTGGGCGCGTGACGATAAAAAGGAGCAGTTATGGAACAGTTTAAGCCCTATGGACGTCCCCCCCGCAAGGATCGCAGCGAGCGTAAGCCGCGCGAAAACCGCACCTTCCGTGAAGAACGCCCTTTCCGTGAGGAACGTGCGCAGCAGGACGAGCGTCCCGAAGGCGGCAACCTGAAAAGCGAAATTATTTACGGCAAGAATCCTGTCACCGAACTGCTCAAGAGCGGCACCGGTGTGGATACTGTGCTGATCAGCGACAGCATGGCACCGGCCGTGGCTTCTTACTATACCGCAATGGCTAAGGATGTTGGTGCTGTGGTCAAGCGTGTCAACCCCAACAAGCTGCGTGCAATGACCGGAACCGAAAGTCACCAGGGCGTGGCAGCGTTTGCCAGCGAAATCAGCTACGCTACCCTGGACGATTTGCTGAACATTGCAAAAGAAAAGGGCGAACCGCCGTTCCTGGTGCTGTCTGACGGCATCGAAGATCCGCACAACCTGGGTGCTGTGATTCGCAGCGCACTGCTATGTGGTGCACATGGTATTGTAATTCCCAAGCGTGGCGGTGCAGCGGTTACCGCTACGGTTATGAAGTCCAGTGCCGGCGCTGCCGAGCGCTTGCCGGTGGCACGCGTGGCCAATATTGCCGAAACGATTCGCCGCCTGAAAGACGAAGGCGTGTTTGTGTACTGCGCCGATATGGACGGCACTTCTTTGAAGAAAACCAATCTGTCCGGTCCGGTTGCTTTGGTACTGGGCAGTGAAGGCAGCGGCGTCAGCCAGCTGGTCAAAAAGCGCTGCGATGGCGCGGTTCGCCTGGACATGGCAGCACCGGGAACCGGTGTGGACAGCTTTAATGTGTCGGTAGCTGCCGGCATTATTCTGTACGAAATCATGTCGCAGCGCGGCTGAAAAGGGGGAGAGCACGATGCAGGAAAAACAGGGAGGAAATCCTTCTGACGATACCTGGTCCCAAAACATCTTTCATCGGGAAAATGGACCGGCAAATGGTGAAGAATTGCAGCGGGACGAAGCATTCCGCGAGTTCTTTACCAATACCGTTATCGAGGTGCCGGAGGATATGCGCCATGTAACGGCAGGCGTTTTACTGGAAGAGGAAGAAAAAGAAAAGCCCAAAAAGAGAGGCTTTTTCTCCTGGCTGCGCCGCCAACAGGAAGATGACGAAGACGAAGATGAAGATTGCTACGACGAAGAATCCGAGGATGATTCTGAAAATGAATCTGACGCTGAATCGGATTCCGCCGACGAAGACGACAATGTGGCTGACGAGGAAGATACTCTGGAAGTTCCCAGTCTGATGGAATTCGATCAGGAACAGCCGGAACCGGAAGAAGAACCCCAGCCGCAGCCCAAACCTGAACCGAAACCGCAGCCCAAGCAGGGAGCAAAGCCTGCAGAACAGCACAAGATCACAGCAGATGAGCTGATGCGCAAAACAGCGCAGCAAAAGGTGTCGGTCGATGAGCTGCTGAACCAGATCAACCATTTGGAGACAGGTGAAGTTGAACCGAAACAGAAATCGGAACCGAAAACCTTGATGCCGGAAGTTCAGCCGGAAGCAAAGCCTCAAACAACACCGAAACAGGAGGCAAAACAAGAGCCGATTCCTGAAGTGCAGCCGAAGCCAGTTGAAAAGCCGGTGGAACAAGCACCGCAGGAAGAAAGCCTGCCGGAAGTGCCCAAGACAGAGGAAAGTGCGGAAGACAAAAAACGTCTGGATGCAATCATGGCAGACATCTATACGCATGCAAGCGAGGAAAATGTACATTCTTCCATGCAGCTTGTTGCGGATGAAGCAGATGCCTGCACAGAACATACGGACGATAATACCGAAACAGTGGAAATTTCTCTGAATGTGCCTGTCGAACCGCAGCAGCCGGTGGTAGAGGAAATGCCGGATACAGGCGAGATTTTGTTGGGTGCTGAACCGGAAGAAGAGGAAGAAGTACCGGTGCGCAGCTGGACTCCGGCAACCGAAAAGGCTGAGGCCCAGCCGGAAGAAGCCGATACAGGTGAGATCAGCTTTACCAATCTGGAAGATGCTGCCGATGCAGCAGAGAATGCCGATCAGGTTGACGATGCCGATACGTTGGGAACCATTCCGTTCGACACGGAAGAATCTGCACCGGAAGAAGAACCGGTTGAAGTAGAAGAAAAGTGCGGCGGCTTCAAAGGAATGCTCCGTATGCTGGGTCTGGATGGTATTCGGGAAGAGCTGGAAGACGACACGGACGAAGAAGATCTGTACGAAGAACCAGAGGATGAAAGCGAAGAACAGGCAACGGAAAAATTTGCTTTCAAATTCCCGTTTGGCAAAAAGGCCGATACGGAAAATGCAGAGACAGAACCGGCTGAGCTGCCCATCGAAGAGTATACCAATCCGGAGGATGCACCGCATGTGCAGGAGCTTTTGCAAAAGCGCTGTGCCCGCCTGACCTTGATGACGGCAATTTCCGGAATTTTGGCTGTGGCTTTGCTGGTGCTGGACATCCTGGGCCAGTTTGGCAGCGATATGCTGACAGGCGTAGATCCCGTTGCATCTCCTGCAACCTGGCTTTGCGTAAATCTGCTACTGCTTGTGGGCTGCGCGTTGCTGAACCTTCGCGGTTTGGCGGATGGCCTGAAGAGCCTGCTGCCCGGCTATAAGCCTACGGTAGACGGTCTGCCTGCACTGGCGGCCTGCGCAGCTGTATTGCAGCTGGTATTGGCACTGGTGTTCCAGAAGGAATTTGACCTGACCAAACAGGCTGTGTTTGCCGGTGTTGCCGCAGTGTTGATTTTCGCAAACCTGTTGGGTAAGCGCATGAAGGCCGCGGTAGATCGTGATGGTTTCGCAGTTATGACCTCGGGCGTAAACCACTCCACGTCTTACCGGCTGGAGGACCGTGCACTGACACAGATGCTGTGCAACGGAATGGACGAAGACGATCCGGTCGTGATGCTGAGCCGTCCGGACGCCATGATGAAGGGCTTTGTGGCACAGAGCAGTGCACCGCACTACTGCGACCAACGGTCGGTTATGCTGATTCGTGTGCTGGGGGCTGCCGCTTTGGTCGCAGCACTGATCACGATGATTCGCGGCGGCAATGCAGTAACAGCTGGCTCCGTGCTGGCAGGTGTACTGTGCATGGGGGCGCCCATGGGTATGCTGTTGCTGTGCGGCTTGTCTACACTGCTGATGCAGAAGTCCGCCGGTCAGGTGGGTGCCGTGGTGCCCGGCTGGCCTTCGATTGAAAAGCTGGGCGAAGTGGATGTAATCCAGGTGGATGCATCGGAATTGTTCCCGCCGGTCTGCGCACATCTGGATGGCATCAAGACCTTCCAGAAGGAGCGAATCGACTCTGCAATTTTGTATGCAACCAGTGTTTTGATTGCAGGCTGTAATACATTGGAAGGCTTGTTCCGCGGTATGATCGAAAATCATACGGATATGCTGTATCCGGTTAAGGATTTGGAGTGTCGTACCGGTCGCGGTTATGTGGCCTGGTGTGATCATTGCCGCGTGGTACTGGGTACGCGCGAAATGATGCAGGAAGAAGGCATTCCTCTGCCGGCACTGGATTACGAAAAGCGCTATACCAAGGAAGGCAGTAGCCATGTGTTGTACCTGGCGGTTTCCGGTAAACTGTATGCGATGTTCCTGTTTGGCTACAACGGTACGAAACAGGTGGCACACACCCTGGGCATACTCCGCAGAGAAAATGTCCGGCTGCTGGTAACTGCACAGGACCCCACCCTGACCGAGAGCCGCATTGAAGAAATCTATCGCCTGCGCCCTGGTTTTGTAAAGGTGCTGAATGAGGAAGAAACTGAGCGCCTGCGCCCGGCGGTGGGCTACCTGCCGTATGAAGACGGATGCATGGTGCATCTGGGCGGATTTGTCAGCATGGTTGGTGGCCTGCGTGCCGCAGCCGGTGCGGAAGATGCACAGCGCAGCGGATGCACAGTGCAGACGGTGTCCGCAATCGTGTCTATTGTGATTGGCCTGTTGTTGAGCGTGACTGGTGGCATGGCTTCGATCAGTTTGCCGGCGGTTCTGCTGTATCAGCTGGCGTGGGCTGTTTTGGGCATTGCTCTTGCCGCAACCAAGAAATATTAAGGCGGATTCCTCCAAATCAATACCAATTTGCAAGCTTTTTGCAAATTGGTATTGAAAAAAAGTCCCGAATAGGATATAATATCGCAGCAATACAATGTTTTTGTACTGTTGCGAAATTGCAGCCTGTTGCAGTTTTTGTAACAGGCTGTTTTATTTTTGGGAAAAGAGGGGATAAGCCTTGTTTGAAGAACTGTTTCATCACTTTATGCCGCACATGCTGGCGCACGTACTGGATCATGCGCTGACAGACGCAATCCAAACCCTGCCACTTTTGTATCTGGCGTGCCTGCTCATCGAGTATATCGAGAGCCGCCACGGAGATTCCATCGAGCGTGCATTGGCACGTAGCGGTCGCTGGGGCTTTATCCCGGCATCTGTGCTGGGTTGTGTGCCGCAGTGTGGATTTTCGGCCGTTGCCGCCAATCTGTATTCCTCCAAGGTCATTACACTGGGCACGCTGATGGCGGTGTTCCTTTCCACCAGTGACGAGGCAATTCCGCTGCTGGCTTCCATGCCTGGTCAGTGGCATATGCTGGTGATCCTGCTGGGCATCAAGGTGGTATATGCACTGGGCGTTGGTTTCTTACTGGACGGCGTTTTGCGCCGTATGATGCCTGTTGGTCTGCGCGGCGGCTACACCGGTCATGCCGATGAGGTGGACTGCCACGGCGAGCACGAAGGCGCGGAGCGTGTCAGCATTTGGCGTGCTGCACTGCGTCATACGCTGGAGCTGTCCTTTTTCATTATTCTGTTCAGTATCCTGTTTGGCCTGATCGTAGAGTTGGTGGGCTATGAAACCTTCTCCGGTGCCCTGCGCAATCTGGGTGTCATTCAGCCGATGGTGGCTGCGCTGGTGGGTTTGATTCCGAACTGCGCCGCCAGTGTGCTGCTGACCCAAATGTATGTGTCCGGTGCAATTCGCTTTTCCAGCCTGGTAGCTGGTTTGGCTACCGGTGCAGGCATTGGTCTGGCCGTGCTGTGGCGCACGAACCGCAGCTGGAAACAGAATCTGTTTATCACAGGATTACTGTGGGCAGCAGGCTCTTTCGTGGGCATCTTTATCCAGGTTGTTATGCTGTTTGTATAAGTATTGTGAGTGAATTGTAAAATCCTGCAAAAAGCGATTTGCGCGTCGGAAAGATCGCGCAAATCGCTTTTTTTGTGATATACTGTATGGTATGTAAGAAAAGTAAGGAGATCGCCATGGAGAACCAATATACTTTGTATGCCAGCGATTTTGATAACACGCTGGTTCCCCTGGGGGAAAGCTGCCCACGAAAAGCGGTAGAACAAGCCGTTCAAAACCTGAAAGCGCAGGGCGCAAAATTTGTAATTTGCACAGGCCGTTCACAAAGTTCGCTTTGCGGTTCCAAAAAGTTGCTGGGCAAGCTGAAATTTGACTATGCCGTCTGCAACAACGGTGCGCACGTTGTGGATGCTAAAGGCCAGACCATCAGTAAGATCACGCTCACCAATGAAGAAATGTATGTCCTGGTGGATTTTTGCGAAGATTACGACTATCCGCTGCAGTTCGCTTTCTCGGATGGTTATTACAGCTACGTTGGGTATGACCAGATCAAGGATGCTTTTGCAAAATTGAATGAGGCCGGTACGAATCTGAACGTGCTGGACGGCGAGGACCAGGATCGTCATCTGGACGAGATGCCGGTATCCGCCTTTGTAATGTTCCCGCCGG
>JAHHRK010000010.1 GCA_020025795.1 Faecalibacterium sp.
TGGAAAAAATGCGTAGAAAGCTGGAGGGAAAAGTATGAGCGCAATCATTATCGCCGAAGCAGGCGTGAACCATAACGGCAGCCTGGAGCTGGCGAAGAAAATGGCAAAAGTCGCCAAGGAGTGCGGCGCGGACGTGGTAAAGCACCAGACTGCTGTGCCCGAACTGGTCATTTCCAAGTTTGCACAGAAGGCAGAATACCAGAAAGAAACCACCGGCGATGCAGAAAGCCAGCTGGAAATGGTGCGTCGGCTGCATTTCAGCTTTGACGCGCACCGTGAACTGAAAGAGTACTGCGATTCTATTGGTATCCAGTATCTGTCTGCACCCTTTGATATTCCCAGCGTGCGTTTCCTGGGCACACTGGATCTGCCTTACATCAAAGTACCCAGCGGCGAAATTACCAACCTGCCCTATCTGGAAGAAGTGGGCAAGCTGAAGATTCCTGTGATTTTGTCCACCGGTATGAGCACGCTGGACGAAATCGAAAACGCACTGGATATTCTGGAAAATAGCGGTGCTACCGGTGTGACCATTCTGCACTGCAACACCGAATACCCCACCCCCTACGAGGACGCAAACCTGTCTGCTATGCTGGAACTGTCGGATCAGTTCGGTCTGCCGGTTGGTCTGTCCGACCATACAACGGGCTGGGAGTGCGACGTGGCAGCAGCTGCCTTTGGCGCATCTGTAATCGAAAAGCACTTTACTTTGGATAAGAGCATGGAAGGCCCCGACCACAAGGCAAGCCTGGAGCCGGACGAGCTGAAAGCAATGGTTACCGCTGTGCGCAACGTGGAAAAGGCCATGGGTGACGGCGTGAAGAAAGTGACCACCAGCGAAGCACGCAACAAGCCCATTGCGCGCAAGAGCATCGTGGCGGCTCGCCCCATCAAGGCAGGCGAAGAATTTACGACGGAAAACCTGACCACCAAGCGTCCCGGCGACGGCATCAGCCCGATGCGCTGGTACGAGGTGCTGGGCACCAAGGCTTGCCGCGATTTTGAAGAGGATGAAAAAATCGAGCTGCTGTAAGGCGGAACTCGATTGAGAGAGTAGGGAATGTGCATGGAAACTGTCCACACCAAAAAACGTCTTGCTGTTATTACAGGCACCCGTGCTGAGTACGGTTTGCTGCGTCCGGTGATATTCAAACTGTTGAAATCAGATACGATTCAACCACTTGTAATCGTTACAGGCGCGCATCTGTCGTCGGAATACGGAAATACCGTCACCGAAATCGAGGCAGACGGCGTACCAATCGCCGCACGGCTGAACATTTTGACCCACGGTCACGGTGCGCTGTGGCTGCCGGAAACCGTACAGGATACCATTGGTCAGTTCAGCCGCTGGTTTGTGGAGAACAAGCCAGACGGTGTGCTGGTGCTGGGCGACCGCTATGAGATTTTTGCAGCGGCGCAGGCGGCAGCCATGACAGGCGTACCCATTGCACATATTTCCGGCGGCGATGTGACCTTGGGCGCAGCAGACGATTACTACCGTCACTGCATTACCAAGATGGCAGCGCTGCATTTCCCCAGCTGTGAAGATTCCGCCAAGCGTGTGATTCGCATGGGCGAAAATCCGGCAATCGTGCATAATGTGGGCGGCTTGGGCGATGAGAATATTCGTTCCATTCCCCGTATGGATCTGGATGAACTGAGCGAAAGCATTGCGTTTGATTTGCACCACCCGTATGCATTGGTCACGTTCCATCCGGAAACCGCTGGCGGTGCAGACCCGGCGGCACAGAGCGATATGCTGCTGGACGCAATGGACACCATCACAGAAAAGTATGATATGCACTGGTTGATTACAAAAGCAAACGCAGATGCCGGTGGACAAATCATCAACGCTAAAATTGATACCTGGGTGGAAAGCCACCCCGCCCAGGCACTGGCTGTAACCAGCCTGGGTGTAAAGCGATATCTGTCCGCAATGGCAAAGGCTGCTTTTGTGGCAGGTAATTCGTCCAGCGGCGTGGTGGAAACCCCGACCTTTGGCGTTCCCACTGTGGATATTGGCGACCGGCAGAATGGCCGCATCCGCTGCGAAAATGTGATTCACTGCCAGGCGGATGCCGCGCAAATTACCCAGGCAATGGAAACAGCGCTGAGCGATGCGTTCGTGCAGAAGGCGCACGCCACGGTCAGCCCCTATTATGGTGGAGATACCAGCGGACGCATCGTTTCGATTTTGGAAAATGCTTTGGCAGACCCTAATTTCGGCGCGCCCAAAGGCTTTTATGATGCAAACGTGTAATAACAGGAGAACGAATATGCTGTTTTTAGAATATCCCAAGTGCTCTACCTGCAAAAAAGCCAAGAACTGGCTGGATGAGCACGGCGTGCAGTATACCGACCGCCACATCGTAGAACAAAATCCCACCGCCGATGAGTTGGCCCAGTGGGTAAAGCGCTCCGGTCTGCCGCTGAAACGCTTTTTCAATACCAGCGGCATGAAATATCGGGAGCTGGAGCTGGCTGCCAAGCTGCCCAACATGACCGAAGCACAGCAGCTGGATTTGTTGGCAACGGACGGCATGCTGGTCAAGCGCCCGATGCTGGTAGGCGAGGACTTTGTATTGGTTGGATTTAAGGAAGCAGACTGGGCAGCTCGACTGGGCTGAGCCACTGCGCATAAGGAGGACATCCGGATGAATAAAATTCTGATTGTTGGTTTGGGCAGCATGGGCAAGCGCCGCGCCCGTCTAATCAAGGGCATGCGCCCGGACATGGTTATTTGTGGTGTGGACAGCACAGAAAGCCGCCGTGCCGAAGCCGAGGAGCTGGGCATCCATGCCTATGCATCCATCCCGGAGGCTGTTGCCGCAGAAAAGCCGCAGGCTGCGCTGGTCTGCACGGCACCCATCAGCCATGCAGGTATCATCCATACCCTGCTGACCCATGACCTGCCGGTGTTCACCGAGCTGAACTTGGTGGATGACGGCTATGCGGAAAATGTGGCACTGGCAAAGGAAAAGGGCCTGCCGCTGTTCTTGTCTTCCACCATGCTGTACCGCGGCGAGACCCAGTACATGAAGAAAAAGGCGCAGGACTTTATGGCCGAGACCGGCAAAAAGGTGAACTACATCTACCACATCGGCCAGTATCTGCCGGACTGGCACCCTTGGGAAAATTATAAGAATTTCTTTGTAGGTGATAAGCGTACCGGCGGTGTGCGAGAAATCTTTGGCGTCGATTTGCCCTGGCTGTGGGATGCTTTTGGCCCTGTGACCAGCGTCCATGTGGAAAAGGACAAAATCAGCGCCCTGGAAGTGGACTATCCCGACAGCTATATGGTTACCCTGCGTCACGAAAACGGCGTGAAGGGTATGCTGGCAGTGGATGTTGTCAGCCCCAAGGCTGTGCGCAATTTCGAGTGCTTCGGCGAAGGCCTGCACCTGTTCTGGGAAGGCAACCCCCGCGCTTTGTATGAGTTCAACCACGAAACCGGCGAAAAGGTCCCCGTGAACACCTACGAGACCTTTGAACACGACAGCCGTTACAGCGACAATATCGTAGAGAATGCCTATGTGGACGAGCTGGCAAACTTCTTTGCGGTTGTAGAGCAGGGGGCTGAACCGCGCTGGAGCTTTGAAAAGGACAAACAAATCATTGACTTGATTGAAAAGATCGAGGCATAATGTACCTGCCCCGGCGGCAGATCATCAAGTGAAAACAGATACAATGCGGCACGGCGCAATACCGCGCCGCCCCTGTGGAGGGGAATAGGATGGAAAAGAAAACAGTTACAGCTTTGTTTGTAGGCTTGGGTTCTATTGGCACCCGGCATCTGAACAACCTGACGGCACTTTGTGCGGAACAAGGTATCGCCTTGACGGTTCACGCGCTGCGCAGCAATCTGGTGCGTCCGCTGCGAGAACACGTAGTAGAAAAGCTGGATGCACAGTTCATCAGCCTGGACGACGAGGATGCGCTGCCCAAGTACGATATGGCATTCATCACCAATCCCACCAGCCTGCACGCATCGGCACTGGAGCAGCTGAAAGGCCGTGCGGAAACGCTGTTTATCGAAAAGCCGATTTTCTCTGCGGACGAAATCGATACGCCTCTTTCGGACGTGCTGGAGAAAGGTCAGAAAGCCTATGTGGCGGCACCCATGCGCTGGAGCGCTGTCATGCTGGCACTGAAGCAGTGGCTGGCCGAAAATCCGGACCAGCGTCCTTACAGTGCACGCGTGATTTGCTCCAGCTGGCTGCCCGGCTGGCGCCCCGGCGTGGATTACCGCACCGTGTATTCGGCACACCGGGATATGGGCGGCGGCGTGACCATCGATTTGATTCACGAGTGGGATTATCTGGTGGGACTGTTCGGCAAGCCGGAAAAACTGTACAATTTCAAAGGCACCTATTCCGATCTGGAAATCGACAGTGACGATTTGAGCATTTACATTGCCCAGTATCCCACCATGCTGGCAGAGGTACATCTGGATTACTTCGGCCGGGATTACCGCCGCAGCATTGAACTGTTCACGCAGGAAGGTACTGTTACGGCTGATTTCGGCAGCGCAACTCTGACCCTGCCGGATGGTACGGTGCAGGAATTTAAGGAAACCACGGACGCCTGGTACCGCCGGGAAATGACGTATTTTATGGATTATGCGCTGAACGGCAGCGGCGAAAGTATCAACAGCCCGGCGGATGCGCTGGACGTATTGCGCCTGACTTTGGGCGAAGCATAAAAATGGAGGATGGAAACCATGAAAAAAATGCTGATTACGATTTGCGGCCGTGCAGGCAGCAAAGGCTTTAAGAATAAGAACCTGAAAACTTTCTGCGGCCGTCCGCTGGTGTACTATACCCTGTCTGCGGCAGAGCTGTTTATCCACAATATGCCGGATGTGCAGGTGGACATCTGCCTGAACACCGACAGCCAGCAGTTGGCTGATCTGGTGCTGGCACGCTACCCGGAGGTAACCTTCCTGCCGCGTGGCGAAGAACTGGGCAAGGATACCGTGCCTAAGATGGCAGTGTTCCAGGACAGCCTGGCACGCATGGAAGAAAAGAACGGCTGCGTCTATGACTATGTGATGGACCTGGATATCACCAGCCCGCTGCGTACCGCAAAGGACATTGCTTCCGCTTACCGCATCAAGGATCGCCGCACCGATCTGGATTTGGTGTTCTCAGGTACTGAGGCGCGCCGCAATCCTTATTTTAATCAGGTTGCAGCCAAGGACGACCATGTGGTCAAGGTGATTGATTCTCCCTTTACCGCACGTCAGCAGGCACCGGCCATTTACGACATCAACGCCAGCATTTATGTGTTCCGCCGCGACTTTTTGGCAAACAACACCACCGGCATTTTGTGGGACGGCAAGATTGGTCTGTCCCTGATGAAGGATACCGGCATTTTGGATATTGACTCGGAAGAAGATTTCCAGATGATGGAAGTGATTGCGGACTACCTGTACAAACACGATAAGGACTTTGCACAAGTGAGGGAGAACATCCGTGGAAAATATTGATCCAACCCCTGGCAGCGAGAACAACCGCCGGATCATGGATTTGGTGCTGAAAGCAGGCCAGCTGCTTTTGGAAAGCGGTGCCGAGGTGTTCCGTGTAGAGCAGACCATGCAGATCATGGCCAACAGCTTTCGGTTGCAGGATTTTCATGTATATGTGCTGTCCAACGGCATTTTCGCCAGCGCAGAGGATGGCACCATCAGCGAGGTGCGGAATATACCGGACCGTGCGATGCATTTGGGCCGCGTAGATGCGGTGAACAGCCTTTCCCGCCGGATTGCAGCAGGCGAAGTAACGCTGGAACAAGCAGAGCTGCAGCTGAAAGAAGCTGCTGAAATTCCGTTTCCTTCTAATTGGGGACGGCGCATTGGCTGCTCCATGGGTGCCTTTTTCCTGGCGGTGCTGTTTGGCGGCACATTGGCAGAAGGCGTTGTAGCGGCGCTGGCAGGCTTCGTCTTGACTTGCTATCTGATTTGGTGCGACCGGCGGCGTGTGCATAGCATTTTCCAAAAAATGACCGGCTCGGCCCTGGCGTCAGTGTGTTGTCTGGCGTTGTGTGCGCTGCTGGGCCTGGATGCCAACCGTGCTTCCATCGGTGCGCTGATGCTGCTGACGCCCGGCGTTGCCTTTACTATGGGCATTCGCGACTTTGCCAACTCGGACTATCTGTCTGGTTCCATTCGCATGATGGATGCGCTGCTGATTGGCGCAAGCATCGCCGGCGGCTCAGGCCTTGTGATGGCGTTGTATACGCATTGGATGGGAGGGCTGCCCTGATGAATCAAATCGAAATCTTGCAGCTCTTGTGGGAGGTTTTTCTGGCAGGTGCAGCTACCACTTGTTTTGCGCTGGTGTTTGCTGTGCCAAAACGTGAATACCTGACCTGTGGTTTGATAGGTGCAGTTGGCTGGGCAGTTTATGCTTTGGCCATCAACTGCGGCCAGGAACCGGCGCTGGCTTCGCTGATTGCATCCATTCCTCTGACGGCGCTGGCGCGCTTTTTCGCAATCCGACACAAAGCGCCCGTTACCGTCTTTTTGATTACTGGAATTTTTCCCCTTGTGCCCGGTGCAGGAATTTATTATACGGCCTATTATTTCATTATGAACGATCCGATGCTTGCACAAAAGGGCATGGAAACCTTACAGATTGCTCTGGCGCTGGCCTTGGGCATGACCATTGTACTGGGTATGCCTCTGCCAAAACCAAAGAAGAAAAAATCCAATCCATAAAAAATACCCGCTTTGCACCTTACGGTCAAAGCGGGTATTTTTGTGTTATGAAAATCTTATTTGTGGTTTCCGCGGGGCGGAGTGCGCTTTTTCTTGCGCACACTGTAACCAAAGGTGCCCAGCTTGCGGCCCAGGGCCAGATAGTCACCGTGGCTGTAAACGATCAGCTTGGCGCGATTCAGGCACAGCTTGCCGTTTTCGTCCAGGAGCTTTTCATCCACATCTACTGCCACAACTTCTGCCAGAAACAGGTCGTGGCTGCCCAGCGGAATACGCTGGGTTATACGGCATTCCAGATTCAGCGGGCTTTCCTCCAGAATGGGACAATTCTTCAGCACGCTGCCGGGGGCGGCATGAAGACCCATCTGAGCAAATTTGTCATAATCCTTGCCGCTGCGCACACCGCACCAGTCTACCGCACGGGTCAGCGATTCGGTGGGCAGGTTGATGGCGAATTCACCGGTTTCACACAGCAGCTTGTGGCTGTAACGCTCCGGGCGTACGCTGATGGATACCATACTGGGCTGGGTGCAGATGGTGCCTGTCCAGCCGATGGTAATCAGGTTCGGTTTTTCCATGCCGCCGCAGGATACCAGTACCGGCGGTTCGGGATTAAGCAGCGTGCTGCCTTTCCAGCTTTGTTTTGTCATCCTTTATACTCTCTTTCGTAAGGAGCCCAGGTACGCTCACTGATGATATAGCGGGGACGGGCTTTGGTTTCCATATAAATCTTTCCGATATACTCGCCGATCACACCCAGGCACAGCAGCTGGATGCCGCCCATAAAGCAGACGATGCAGACGGTGGATGCCCAGCCGGCAACAACATGGCCGGCAAAGGCACGAATTACAGCCCACAAAATGCCCAAAAAGCTCAGTGCACTAATGACCACGCCCATAGCGGAAATAATGCGGATGGGCTTGACGGAAAGGCTGGTGATGCCGTCAAAGGCGAGCGCCAGCATTTTCTTCAGCGGATAGTGGCTTTCACCGGCGATGCGCTCGGCACGGTCGTAGTAGACGCTGGTGCTCTTGAAGCCCACCAGCGGCACCATGCCGCGCAGGAAGATGTTGACCTCCTTGAAGTCGGCAAAGTGGTTCAGCACGCGTGCGCTGATTAGGCGGTAGTCAGCGTGATTGAAAACAATGTCTGCGCCCATCCAGTTCATGATGTGGTAGAAGCCTTCGGCGGTAAAGCGCTTGAAGAAGGTATCGGTAGTGCGCTTGGCGCGTACGCCGTAAACCACTTCGCAGCCGTCCAGATAAGCGTCGATCATCTCGTGCATGGCATGAATGTCGTCCTGTCCGTCGCAGTCAATGGAGATCGTAACATCGCAATGCTCGCGTGCTTCCATCAGTCCAGCCAGAACAGCATTCTGGTGGCCGCGGTTACGGCTTTGGCTGATGCCGATGAAGTGGGGGTCCTGTCGGGCCAAATCTTCGATGATTTCCCAGGTTTTATCCTTGGAACCGTCGTTCACAAAGCAGATGCGGCTTTCGTCGCTGATTTTGTTTTCTTCCACCAGTTCAGCCAGCTCCTTGCGGAACATGGGTGCGGTGATGGGCAGTACAGTTTCCTCGTTATAGCAGGGAATGACCATCCAAAGAATTGGTTTTGACATAAGAAAGTCCTCCAAATTATAAAATATCACGCATTGCTTTTTAGATATGTCCCAGATTTTCAATTTGTGCCCGATCCAGCAGTTTAAAGCTGTTTTTATAGGTTTCAAGTAAACCTTCGGCCTGCATCCGGGATAATTCCCGCGATAAGGCACTGCGCTCACAGGACAGATATTCTGCCATTGCGGCGCGAGAATGGGGCACAGAAAAGGTGTCGGCACCGGCCTGTGCGGCAGCGTGCAGCAGATAGGCACAAATTTTGGCGCGCAGGCTTTTCAGGGTCAGAAGTTCGACCCGTGCCATCAGGGAAAAATATTTGTTGCCAATGGAGCCAACCAGATTATGCATCATTTTGCTGTAAGCAGCGGTGCAGTCTGTGGGCGGTTCCAGCAGCCGTTCATAGGAAAAAAACAGAACCTGACCGGCTTCTGTCATTTGAACAGTAACAGGACTGTTTAATCCGGTTCCGCCCAGTACATCGCCAAAGATGCCGCCTCGCTCCATTTGCGCTGTGGGAATCCGGTGCCCGTCCGGCATAGGGCGAAAGGCTTCTATTTTACCGGAAAGCAGAATCCCCATGGCGCTGCACGGCTGACCGTACTGCAAAAGCACCTCGCCTTTGCCGCAGCTGCGCAAGGTGGGGCGCAGGTGCTCCAACAGAACGCATAACTCCTCAGTTGGGATGCCGCAGAACAGGCTGGTGCCACACAAGATAGGGGTGTAGTCCATAAGAGCCTCCTTTGTTGCACCGGCAACCGAATTTCTATCTGTATTATAGTAAACTTTGGAATAGAGTGCAATAAAAAATACTGCTTTTGGGAAAGAGAGGATATTCGCGTGAAAAAGGATTCTGTGAAGTTTCTGGTGCGTACAGCGGTTCTGCTGGCGCTGTGTGTGGTGATTCAGCTGGTTGTAACTGGCCAGTGGATCAAAGGCCCATTGGTCAACACCGTGCTTTTGGTGGCGGCTATGGCAGTTGGTCTGCCTGGCGGACTGGTGGTAGCGATCCTGAATCCGTTATTGGTGTTTCTCATCAATGCGCCCGGCCCCATGAAGCTGTGCCCGCAGATTTTGCCTGTTGTGATGCTTGGCAACTGCGTGCTGGTTCTGGTTGCATGGCTGCTGCGCAAGCCTGCTATGGGCATTCCCGGCCTGGTGGCAGCCGCAGTTGCTAAGGGTCTGGTGATGACGGCATTGACCAGCTGGGTCGTGTTGCCGTTCTTTGGCGCAAAGCTGGTGGCAAAGGGTCTGGATGCTACTGTTAAGATCATGTTCGGAATGACACAGCTGTATACCGCCGCGATTGGCTGTGTGGTATTTTTCCTGATTTGGCAGGTGCTGAAAAAGGTGCCGGGCTTGGTGACAAAAAAATAAGAGAAAAAGATCCCCACCGTGCCTGCGGTGGGGATTTCTTTATAAAAGCTGTGCCAGAATACTATTTTGTACGATCAACCCGGCGGGGGTAAGCGATAGTGTGTTGCCATCGTAGCGGGCATAGCCGACCTCGACACACTTTTGCAGGAATTTTTCCTGCGCCGGAGTGAAAGGCTTTCCGCCGCGGCGATGGTATTCCGCCAGATTCAGACCAGTGGTCAAGCGGAGCTGCAAAATCATATAATCCAAAGGACCGCAGTCTCCATCCATGACAGGAGCGCAATCACCCTGAATGAAAGCTTCGGTGTCCTGCGGGTAGTAGAAGCGCCGATTGCCCATGGCACTGTGTGCCGCCGGGCCAATGCCCAGATAGTCCTCACAGTTCCAGTAGAGCATATTGTGCTTGCCTTCGTGGCCAGGCTGGGCAAAGTTGGAGATTTCGTACTGGTGATATCCTGCCTTTTCCAGCTGGCTGACGGCGTAGAGATAAAAATCTGCGGCGGCGTCCGCATCCGGCAGGCCAGCAGGCGGATTTTTGCCAAACGCGGAATCTGGCTCAATTTTCAAAAGATAGGCGGAAATGTGAGTGGCGCCGCCTTCCTGGATGAGTGCCAGTGTTTCATCAAATTCTTCGCGGGTATAATAGGGCAGAGCCAGCATGATGTCACCGCAAATTTCAGGAAAACCTGCCTGCCGCGCTGCAGCGAAAGCGGCACGTGCCTGTGCGGCATTGTGGGGGCGGCCCAGAGTACGCAACTGGCTGTCACGGGCGCTCTGTACACCAAAGGAAATCCGATTGACCCCGGCGGCACGGAACGCGGCCAGACTTTCGGGTGTGACGGTTTCCGGATTGGCTTCCAGTGTGATTTCGGCATCGGGAGCCGGGTGAGAGGCATCCAGAATACGTTTTACATCTGCGGGAGATAATAGGCTGGGGGTGCCGCCGCCAAAATAGACGGTATCAGGGTGAAGCGCTTCGCCGCCGCCAAAGGCATCCAGCTCACGCAAAAGTGCCTGCACAAATGCGTCAGGAACCTGCCGCTTTCCGGGAGCCGCGTAAAAATCGCAGTAGCGGCATTTGGAAAAGCAGTAAGGAATATGATAGTAAAGACCCAGTGCCATAAAAGAATTACAGCTCCTTCATAATCGTTTCATGTTTTTCCTTTATACTATACCATAATGCAAGTGCATTGGGAAATGCCGAGAATCTTGACAAATTGTGTGAAACAGGATATCTTGGCTAGAAAAGAGGAGATGAGGATATGAATAACCAAGGATACTCTTATAATTACAACGCTCAGGATACCGGCTACGGGATGTCGCTGAGCTATGGCCAGTATTTGAGCCGTACCTTCCGCTGGATGGCCATTGGTTTGATGCTGACCTTTGCTGTGGCATGTACAGTGGCCTACACCAATCTGATTTATATGGTGTACACGCTGTATCTGCCGCTGACGCTGGTAGAATTGGCTATGGTGTTTGTGCTGAGCGCACGGGTAAACAATCTGCAGGTGAACACGGCACGAATGCTGTTTTTGGGCTATTCCGCGCTGAATGGTCTGGTCATGAGCATTTACTTTGTGATGTTTGATGCCAGCACGCTGGTGATGGCCTTTTTGGCATCGGCACTGTACTTCGGCATCATGGCTGTGTACGGTGCAAAAACCAGCCACGACATGATGGGCTGGGGCAAAATGCTGACGGCTGGCCTGATTTCTATGCTGCTGTGCAGTTTTGTGGGCATGTTGTTCGGCATGGGCTTTATGACCAGTATGCTGTACAGTGCGCTGGGTCTGGGCTTGTTCATGCTGATTACGGCACGCGATGTGCAGATGCTGCAGCACAGTTATCAGTGGTTCAGCAATGATGCCGCTACGCTGGAAAAATCCGCTATCTACGGCGCACTGTCGCTGTATCTGGACTTTATCAACATTTTCCTGTATGTTGTGCGCATCGTTGCAAGAAACCGCAGCAACGATTAATCGGTTTCCAAAAGCATAAAAGCCGCCTGTGGGATTCCACGGGCGGCTTTTTCTTTTTTATTGTATATTTTCCGTTCCACTGCTGCACACTATGACCAAAGCCGCCTGAATATCAGATCAAAATATGGAACGGAGAAATAGCAATGGAAAAAATGCGGGATTTTCTGCGGGATCACGGTATGGTGTGTGCGGTGGTCTTGTGTGCCTGCGCTGCGGTTTTTACCGGAGCATGGGCAGTACGCACCATACAGCATGAGCTGGGCCGCCAGGTACCACCTGCGACCGAACAGCAAAAACAACAGGAGGAGCCTGCGCCGCTTTCGCCGCAGACCCAGCCGGAATGGGAGGAAAATGAATGGAACACAGGATTCGATGTGGCCGGGCGCGCCGAGGGTATCCCGGAAGAACGGTCTTCCAATGGGGAGCATGCCTCCTCGGGTGCATCGTCTGGTGCGTCTTCTGTTGGCAAACCTGGCGAAAAGCCCAGCGAGTCCACCGGGCCTGCCGATGCGGGCAGTGCCTTGTACGGGCCGCCGGTGTCTGGTTCGGTGGTTCAGGCATTTAGTGGCGACGAACTGGTCTACAACGAAACGCTGGAGGACTGGCGTACCCATAATGGCACTGATTACGCTTGCGTGATTGGCAACGAGGTAAAGGCGCCGGCGTCCGGTAAGGTAGCGCTTGTCAAGGACAGCGGAAACTGGGGCGGCATGCTGGAACTGGTCGACGCCGAAAATCGTACCTGGCGGCTGTATGGTGTGGTTACAGGTGTGAAGGAAGGCGACGAAGTCACCTGTGGCCAGCAGGTAGGCAAAGTAGGCGGTATTGCCTGCGAAGCAGCAGTTGGCAGCCATGTCCATCTGGAAGTGGAACAGGACGGAAAATATCTGGACCCGGCAAGCATTATTGGGTAAAAAGCATACAAAAAGCGTCACCCGTGAGGGTGACGCTTTTTGTGTTGGAAAGAAGAAAATTCTTACATACAAGGGTTGCTTTTTGCTTTTTGAAGACTTTAATTTTTACAGAATATTTTTACCCTTGTTGCGCAACTGGGCAAATGTCTTGTGAAGATTAGTGATATTACTAAAATGGATTTTATAAAAATATCGTTAATACGATAAAAACAAACGGCGAAATGAAAGCTCTTGCATGACGCAATGCATAAAAAAGACAGATGTATCTAACAACGTAAGGAAAAGTTTTGTGCACAATCACTTGAAAAAAAGTGAAGATTCAAGTATGATGAACGAAGATACTATGGAAGCGATTGACAAAAATACAATGTGTCCATACAAATACTTCGGCACGCATCCAATAGAGTCAGAAAGAAGGGTGATAACGTAACAATTGAGACCGGTCATCCGAACGATTATTTTCAGGAGGAAGAATATGCGATCAGTGAAACAGAGAGTACTGGCAGCGCTTTTAACAGCAGCGATGCTTTGCACTTATGTTATGCCGGCATATGCGGCAGGAACTGCCAAGCCGGCGGTTGATGCAGCAGGCCAGACAGAGTATACGTATAAAGCGCTTTCGAAAGCGCCTATGAAAGATTCTGCTACGGCCAGCAGCGAAGAAAAATCAGATAATGAATGGAACGATGGCCCTGCAAGCTGGGCTTTTGATGGAAGTGTCACTACCTGCTGGCACAGCCGCTATACTGGAGGCGATGTTGCAGGTCCGCACTGGATCGAGTGGGATTTGACCCAAGGCGGTACTACGCCTGTATTGGTAGGCAGACTGCAGTATGAGGAAAAGACCCAACAGAATAATGGTAAATGGAAGACGATTCAGGTGGATGCCACTGTGGATGGTCAGGCCAAGACTGTTTTTAGTGGCAATATTACACGGAACAATCAGGGCGTAGCTGTGATTGATTTTCCAGATGGCCCGGTAAATGCTACGCATATGAAAGTAACCATTACCGACAGTGATAACTGGAGTTCGCATAAGTTTGCCGCAGCAGGCGAGATTACCGTTTATCAGGCAATCCCTGCGGTTACCTATAAACTGACTCTGGATCAGACTGCTGTTTCCCTGGAAAAGGGCAAGACAAAGAAGCTGAACTGGACCCTGACCGGCAGCGATAACAAGGCTGTAACCAATGGCGTTGATGTTGCTTGGGCTCCGGCAAGTGGGAAATTTGTCAATGTAGCAGCTGACGGCACGGTGACTGCAAAAGCAGTTGGCAAGGAAACCGTTACGGCAACGGCTACATACCAGGGTAAGACGTATACAGCAAACTGCGAAGTTACCGTAACGGAAACTCCGGTAGCAACAGGCGCAGCTGAAATTGATGGCAAGAGCTATGATACCCTGCATGCTGCTTTTGCAGCAGCCAAGGCAGGCGAAACCATTAAGGTTCTGCGCAATGTGACTTTTGGCGTCGATGAAGGCGAAGCAAGAAAGCCCATTTCCGTGGATAAGGCTGTAACGCTGGATCTGAACGGAAAAACAATCATTGGCAGCGTTGACAATGATAACGGCAAAAAAGAAAATGATGAAAATGCGTTCAAGACCGTATTCTTTGTAGCAGATACCGGCGATCTGACCATTCAGGACTCCGGTGAAAACGGTGCTGTCATTGGTCGTAAACTGGAAACTCGTGATGATACCAGTGTTCTGCCTTGCACGGTAGTAACAGTAGATCATCAGGCAAAGCTGAAGGTCCACAGTGGTACGCTGATTGGTGAATACATGACCAAAGCTGTGGCTGCTGCAAGCGGCTATGCTGTGAGATACCAGTGGGGGCATGATCGTATCGAAACGGCAGAGATCGTGATTGACGGCGGTACGCTGATTGGTACAAAGCTGGATGACGGCATGACCAATTACGGCGATGTGAATTGCTTTGGTACGGCTCTGTATGTAAATGACGGCGAAGTGACGGTTAGCGGCAAGGCTGAGCTGATTGGTATGGATGTTACCGGAAAGCTCCTCAAGGCCGGTGCAACCGCAATTCAAAAGAATTATGGTACCGTTACCATTCAGGACGAAGCAAAACTGACAGGCCTGAAGGCAGATGCTGACGTGAATGCAGACTGCGCAGCAAGTGCCATTTATGCGCCGCGCTGCACCATTCAGATGAATGGCGGCCAGTTGGTGGGCGTTAGCACGACTGGTAAAATTTCCAACCAGAACAAGAGAGGCAAAAAAGTAAATGAACGCCTGAAAGCCATTGCGGTGAAAGGCTATTCCGATGGTAAATCGACCCTGAATGTCACTGGTGGCGAAATTACTGGCGCATATGCTGCTGCTGTGGAAAACGGCTATGCTTTCGGTATCATGAACGAAGATGCAACTGTTAACGTGGAAGGCGGAGAAGTCAACGCAGTCAAGCTGCTGGAAGGCGGTAAGATTAGCGGCGAATCTATCGTGACTGCTCTGAAAAATGCGGAAACAGGTATTCTTAACGTAAAAAATGGTGCAATCAATGGCGCGGTGGGCACGGTAGAAGCAGGTGCTGTTGCAAATGCACTGGTGGTTGAGAAGGGTACTGTTTCTGTTACCGGTGGCGTTTGGAATGGCAGCGCAAATGAAATTGCACTGGAGAACAATGCTCGACCGGAAGACTCTACCATCGAAGTGAATGGCGGCGTGTTTGCACATGACTTTGTTGCAGGTGCAAACGATCCGGCTTACCTGGCTGACGGCGCAAAGACGCAGCGTGGCGATTTGAATGGTGAAACCTGGACTCCCAGCGAGAACGGCAAGCAGTATAAGGTTCTGGCAGGTCAGGAAAAGATCGCGGTTACCTTTAAGAACGGCGATGCTGTTGTAACGACGGTCAAGGTTGCACCTGGTGCACAGCTGGGCACTCTGCCCGAAGCACCGCAGGCACCTTCCGGTAAGGTGTTCAAGGGCTGGTTCGATGCAGAAGGACACAAGGCTGAAACCACAACGGTTATCGACAAGGCAACTACCTATACGGCTAAGTTTGGCATGGAAGAACTGACCGGACGTGATGTGAATTTCTATGCCTACATCAATGGCAAGGCAGAACTGGTTGAGCACAAGACCGATGTTACGGTTGGTTGGTATAATGGCCGCCAGCAGCTGTCTGCAGAACTTCTGGAATCTGTCTACGGCAAATTTGGTTTTACCGCAGAACAGCTGACGGCAGGTACCCGTTATTTCCCCAATACGAACCGCGATGACGGTACCATTTGGGGCGACTGTGTTGCAGTTGCAGTGGACGGCAAGGTGTACCAGCCTACTGTGAACATCAAGACTAACACCACATTTGATGTATACTATCTGCCCAAGCAGACAGTAACAAACAACACGAGTAAGGATGATGCTGGTGTAGTGGATGCAAACACCTTCTACACTGTGACCATCGAAGATGGCGACAAGGCAGATGTGAAGTATTTCCTGAACAACACAAAGGCAGTTGTAACTGTGGACAATGCTCCTGAAGGCAAGGTTTGGACCTGCACCGGCAAGGATAATAACACTGTGGAAGGTGTTATTGCGGAGAAAACTACCTTTACGGTAAAGAGTATCGCACAGCCTTACACGGTCAAGCAGGAGAACGCACAGGAGCCTGTTGCTGCTGTGGTGGCACAGGACAACATGCAGGTGTACAATACCCTGCACGAAGCATTTGCTGCTGCACAGGCAGGCCAGACCGTTAAGCTGCTGGCTGATGTGACCTTTGGTGCAAATACCGAAGAAGAAGCTGCAATTGCAGTTGAGAAGAAACTGACCTTTGATCTGAACGGCTGCACCGTAACGGGCGCAGGAACAGTATTTAATGTTAGCGCAGACGGTGATCTGACTGTCAAGGACAGCACAGAGAAGCATGCAGGTAAGATTGTTGGCGTGGCAGCTGACAGCACGCTGAAGAATCCGGAAGGCAAGGCAATTTGCGCTCTGGGTAATGCAAAGGTTACTGTCCAGAGCGGCGAAGTCTGGGGCGCTTGCGCAAAGGATATCGAAGGTGCAGGCAACCTGAACGCAATCTATGTAGATACGGATGCTACTCTGAACGTATCTGGCAATGCTGTGGTAGGTGCAGCAAAGGCAGAAAACAATGCACTGAACACTACTTACACCGCAGTATATAACATGGGTACGGTTACTGTAACCGACAATGCTAAGATTGTTGGCGTACAGGCTGTCAACAAGGTTTCTACTGAGCAGATGTTCGGTATGAACACAGGCCTGGATGCTGTTTACAGCACCAAGTCTCTGACGGTTGGCGGCAACGCACAGATCATGGGTGTTGCAGGTAAGGATCTGACCGAAGCCGTAGCACGCGCAATTCAGGCAAAGGGTGACCTGGTTCTGGAAGGCGGCCGTGTGGAAGGCACGGGCGAGTATGGCGCTGTCGTTACCACCGATACCAAGCTGGTTGTTCGCGCAGGCAAGGACAGCAAGATCCCTGTGGTTGAAAATACCAGTGGTCCTGCTTTGACCATGAGCACCAAGTATCCCGAAGCAACGCAGAACATTACCGCTGGTATCTTCAAGATCCCGGCAGTATCTGAGAAGTTTACTGATCTGAAGGATGCCGTAGCAAAGGGCTATACCACCGAGCAGGGCAATCTGGCAGAAGGTAAGTGGACTGCTGCAAAGAACGGTGCATACCTGAAGGTTGTTGAGCAGTTCTTCAGCGTCAGCTTCAAGAACGGTGACACAGTTGTTGAAGAACGCACCATCAAGGCAGGCGAGGCACTAGGCCAGCTGCCGAAGAACCCTGAAAAGAAGGACTTCGTATTCAAGGGTTGGATGGATGAAAACGGCAAGGCTGTTACGGCTGAAACTATCGTGGAAAGCGATATGGTTATCGTTGCAACGTTTAACAAACTGTTCAATGTAACCATTGAAGACAAGACCTACCAGATCGAGCAGGGCGAGACCATTGGTGATCGCCTGCCGGCAAATCCGGAAAAGAACGGCTACGTATTCAAGGGCTGGTTTGATGCAAATGGCAAGGCTGTTACGGCAGATACTGTCGTGAATAGCGACATGACTATCAAGGCACAGTACAATGAGCTGTTCGATGTTACCATTGATGGAAAGACCCACCAGATCGAAAAGGGTGAGACTATTGGCGATCGTCTGCCTGCAGACCCGACCAAGGATGGCTACACCTTTGACGGTTGGAAGGATCAGAACGGCAACAAGGTAACCAAGGACACCGTGGTCAATGGCAACATGACGGTCACCGCAAGCTGGAAGGAGAACGCAAAACCCAATCCTCCTGCACAGAACGGCGGCAATACCAATACGCCGGCAGCAGGCGGTAATAACACTCCTGCGGCAGGTGGCAACAACAGCAAACCGGCAGCAGGTGGCGCAACTGCAACCGGTGATACGACCAATCTGCTGAATTGGCTGGCACTGGCAAGCCTGATGGCAGCAGGTGCTGCACTGAGCTTCAAAAAGCTGCGCGGCAACAAGTAAGACGAATCACATAAGGGTTCGCTGAAACGAAATAAGACCGACCGGATGGGAGGTTCGCCTCCTGCCCGGTCGGTTTTGCGTTAAATCGGAAGCGGGACTTGACAAACCAGTGCGGTCCGATTCATACTTTCCTTATTAAATTTGAGTTTGAGGTGTTTTTATGGATGAATTTTATCAGCCGTTTGAACCAGAGACGGAAGCACCAAGCAAGCCCAAGCGGTCTGCCAGCAGTCCGCTGCTGACCGTGCTGATGGTCTTCTTTTCTCTGATGTTTGTGTTCTGTCTGGTGGTGATTCTGGGCAAGCTGAACGACGCACGCAATGAGAAGAAAAATTATGAACAGCTGTCAGAGATTGCCGGTATGAACAATCAGGATGACCAGCTTCTGGAAGACGAAGCCAAGGAAGACGAAGCCAAGGAAAAAGAAAGAATTGCACACCTGGTGGAACTGCACGACATGAATCCGGATTTCGCAGGCTGGATTTCTATCCCGGATACCAATATCAATTACCCGGTGATGTGCACGCCGAATGATGTGGAGTACTACCTGCACCGCGATTTCTACGGCGAAAAGGCTGCTGGAGGCGTGCCGTTCCTGGGCGGCGGCTGCACATCTTTCAGCAGCAGCATCATTGCGCACGGACATCATATGCGCAACGGTACGATGTTTGCGGATTTGATGAAATACATGAAGAAGGACTACTGGGAGACGCATCCTACCGTGTATTATTCCACCCTGGAGCAGAACGGTGCGTATGAAGTGATGGCAGCATTCAACTACGATGCTACGGTCAGCGACGATCCCAAGGCGGTAAACATCTACCGTTACGCAGGCGATTTGACAGAAGAAGAGTTCAATGAATTTATGAACTATGTGATGTCTCATAAGATCTATGACACCGGAATCACTGCGGAATACGGCGATAGACTGCTGATGCTGTCTACCTGCGCGTACCACACGGAAAACGGCCGTTTTCTGGTTGTAGCACGGCAGAAGGCTGCACCGGCTGAAGAAACTGCAAAGTAAGATTTGTTTATAAACAAAAAGGCGCACCGATTACAAAACGGTGCGCCTTTTTGCAGGTTGCATATAAAAAACAACAGCTGAATCGGACGAACCAATCCAGCTGCTGTTTATGTTGTGGTGCCGGCGATGGGACTTGAACCCATACATTGTCTCCAACGGCAGATTTTGAGTCTGCTGCGTCTGCCAATTCCGCCACGCCGACAGAACATACATATTATAGCGGACTTGAAAAGAAAAATCAAGCGTTCACGCAGAATTTTTAAAACTGAGCAAAGTGAACGATAAAAACTAGAAAAAATTGGATAAAGCAGACAGGATTCGACAGGGTGTGCAAAGTGTTACAAAACTAAGGTGTGGAAAAGCGAAATTTTGGTTGACAAAAACAACAGCTTCATGTAAAATGAAGAGGTCCTCAGATAGAGGATCACAGCAAAATGCCCCTGGTAGCTTAACAAGCAGAGCAATGGGTCCAAAAGAACCAAGCAATGGTGTAAATCTTTCCGCGGGCAAAAAATGTAAACAGAGGAGACTATTACAATGTTTGAAGACAAGACTTTAGTTTGCAAGGACTGCGGCAAAGAATTCGTTTGGACTGCAGGTGAGCAGGAGTTCTACGCATCTCGTGGCTTCGAGAACCAGCCTCAGCGCTGCAAGCCCTGCCGTGATGCTCGCAAGAACGTCACCCGCACCGAGCGTCAGATGTTCGACGCTACCTGCGCTGCATGTGGCAAGAGCTGCAAGGTTCCCTTCCAGCCTCGTGAAGATCGCCCCGTGTACTGCTCCGAGTGCTTCGCTAAGATGAAGGAGAACGGCTAATTTTTAGCTGACTTTACAGAGTCTTACAAGACGGCTGCTTTTCGTAGGAAAGGCAGCCGTCTTTTTGTGTATACAGATGTTGCGCCCCTTGCAAAATGGCACGCATTTCGGGTATATTATTAGCAGCAGGTGCACAGCACCGGAAATGAGGTAAATGAAAATGTTTGATTTGTTCAAGAAAAATAATAAAACTGAAGCCGCTCCCATTGAGGTCACTCGTGATACTGTGATCGGCGATCTGATGGATATTGACAGCACCGTTGCTCCGCTGCTGATGGAAATTGGCATGCACTGCCTGGGCTGCCCGGCTTCTCGTGGCGAGACCATCGAGGAAGCTTGCATGGTGCACGGCGCAGATTGCGATGCGCTGCTGGCACGTCTGAACGAGCACATCGCAAAGAATCGTGCATAAGATGACACCACAGCTGGATGCGCGGTTACAGACCGCAGCAGATTTGGTACGTCCCGGCGAGCCGGTAGCGGATATTGGCTGCGACCATGGCAAGTTGACCGCTGTTTTGGCTGCCAGCGGACGCTATCCCAAGGTAATCGGCGCGGATTTGCGCCCAGGCCCGTTGGCAAAAGCGCAGCAAACACTGGCAAAGGCCGGTCTGCTGGATCGGGCAGAGCTTCGCCTGGGCGATGGGCTGACGGTATTACAGCCCAACGAGGTGGGTACTGTGGTGGTGGCAGGCGTTTCGGCGCAGACCACCATTGATATCCTTTCCGCAGCGCCCTGGGTGATGCAAAAAGGCGGACCAAGACTGGTGATGGTTCCGGCCACCAAGCACCCGGTGCTGCGCGCCTGGCTGTATCAGAACGGCTTTTCGCTGGTACGAGATGTGCCGGTGCAGGCTGCAGGCCGCTGGTATGCGGTAATGGCTGCCGAATATACGGGCGAATGCGTTGCTGCGGACGAAATCACGCTGGAACACTGTGTGTACGGCGGTACGGCAAATGAGCCGGGTGGTGCGGAATACGGTGCCCATGAGCTGGCCAAGGTAAAAAAACTGCGGCTGGGCCTTGCGGACGAAGATTCGCTGGCAATGCAAATCGACGCACTGACCGCACAAAACGGGTAACAGGAGAGCGTTATGGCTTCGGTAAAAGAAATTTATGATATGCTGGCAGCGCTGGCCCCGGTGGAGCTGGCAGAAAGCTGGGACAACGTGGGCTTTCTGGTAGACAGCGGAAAGCCGGTAACGAATGTTCTGGTTACGCTGGACATTACGCCTGCGGTTGTAGAAGAAGCGGCGCAGCTGGGCTGCGAGCTGATTGTGTCGCATCATCCGGTGATTTTTGGCGGTCTGAAGCGCCTCAGCCCGAACGATGTGGCGTTTGGCCTGGTGCAGCATGGGATTTCTGCCATCTGTATGCATACCAATCTGGATGCGGCAGATGGCGGCGTAAACGATGTGCTGGCCGATTTGTTCGGTATGACCGACCGAATCGCATTTGCGGGTGGTTGCGGCCGTGTGGGCAATCTGGAAATGAACATGGCGCCAACCACTCAGGAGTTGGCAGAAATGGCCCGGCAGGTGCTGCACACATCGGTGAAGTTTGCAGATGCAGGCAAGCCGATTCGCAAGCTGGCAGTGATCAGCGGTGCAGGCGGCAGTATGTTTGAAGATGCTGTGGCGCAGGGAGCAGATTGTCTGCTGACCGGCGAAGCCAACCACCATCAGGCACTGGATGCGGTGCGGCTGGGCATGAGCCTGATTGCTGCGACCCATCAGGCTACCGAATGGCCTGTGGTTCCGGTGTTGGCCCAGAAATTACAAACGGCCTATCCGCAGCTGCGAGTGCAGTGCAGCGGCGCGGACCCGGACCCTTTTACCTATATATAAAGGAAGCGCTGCAAAACACCCTAATCAAAACGGCGCGCCCGGTATTATGCCGGGCGTTTGCTTTTACCCAGGAAAGGGGGAACCACGATGGCATTGGATGCCGCAACCCTGGCCCTTACGGCGCAGGAACTGAAAACGAAACTGATGGATGCAAAGATCGCTAAGATCTTTGAGCCCACGCGTGACGAGCTGGTGCTGACGCTGCGCACGCGCACAGAAACCATGTCGCTGCTGTTGTCAGCACGCAGCGGAACAGCGCGTGTGTGCTTTACACAGGAAAGCTTTGAAAATCCGGATATACCGCCCAGCTTTTGTATGCTGATGCGAAAGCATTTGCTTGGCGGCCGTGTGATTGATGTACGCATGGAGCAGGGCGACCGCATTGTGTACTTTACGTTCCAGTGTACCAACGAGATGGGCGATCTGGTGCAGAATACCTTGTGCGCCGAGCTGATGGGCCGTTACTCCAACCTGGTGCTGGTGCAGAATGGCAAAATCATTGATGCGCTGAAGCGTGTGGATTTTGAAGATAGTGAGATTCGTCAGCTGTTGCCTGGTCTGCCTTATACGCTGCCGCCGAAGCCTACTCGCCCGGACTTTATTTTGACGTCTGCGGCATCTTTGGTGGAAGCGGCTTGCGAAAAAGATTTGCCCGTGGCAGACGCTTTGTGCCGCACAGTGGCAGGTGTGGGTCCTGTGGTAAGCAGGGAAGCCGCATGGCGTGCGTTTGGCGAAACCACACGCCTTGCTAACGAGTTGACGGAAGAAGAAAAGCTGCGCCTGGTAGCCGCTGTGGAAGAAATCAAAGAGGAGTACGACAACGGCGGTACGCCCACCAGCGTAAAAGCACCGGATGGGCGCCCTGTGGAGTTTACCTTCTTCAAGCCGACCCAGTATGGTGCGGACTTCCAGATCACCGTATGGCCCGGCTTCAGCGAGCTGCTGGAAGGCTACTACGCAGAAAAGGATCGCGCCGAACGTCTACGCACAAAGAGCAAGGAGCTGCACAAGGCGGTACACAATATGTACGAGCGTGCCGTTCGTAAGCAGGCCAACCGAAAAGAGGAACTGGCTGCCAGCGAAAAGAGCGAAAAGCTGCGCTTGTATGGTGAGCTGCTCAGCGCAAACCTGTACCAGCTGGAAAAAGGCATGGCCAGTGTGACCCTGCCGAACTGGTATGATGAAGGCAAGCCGGTAACTATTCCGATGGACTTGCGCTATACGCCGAGCGAGAACGCGCAGCGTTACTTTAAGAACTATAAAAAGAAGCAGACTGCTGCCAAGATGCTGGTAGAACTGCTGGATCAGGGTGAAAAGGAAATCGCCTATCTGGAAACGGTTCTGTATGAGGTAGAAAGTGCCCCCGGTGAAGCGGCTTTGAACGAGATTCGTGCCGAGCTGAAAGGGCAGGGCTATTTGAAGTACTACAAGCAGCGCGATAAAAAGCAAAAGCCTGCGGACTTCTGGCGCTATATCTCCAGCGATGGCTTTGAGATTCTGGTGGGCCGCAATAACGTGCAGAACGAAAAGCTGACACTGCACACGGCACGCGGCAAGGATCTGTGGTTCCATACCAAAAACGCTCCCGGCAGCCACACGGTGGTTATGAGCCTGGGACAGGATATTCCGGACACGACCAAGGAAGAAGCTGCACAGCTGGCGGTACTGCATTCCAGCCAGGCCAACGGCGTCAAGGTGGCAGTGGATTACACCGAAGTAAAGAATATCCGCAAAACTGGTGATTTGAAGCCCGGCATGGTTCTGTATGAACACTATGAAACGGCATACATTACACCGGACCCGGCCCTAAAGACAAAATTGGCGAAAAAATAACGAAGCAAAGGCAAAACCTGCACAAATGTGTGATTTGGTTTTGCCTTTGCTTTTTTTGTACCGATGTGGAAAAAGCACAAAGATACGACAAAAAGTGAAATGCGTGTTGACGGATTCGTGCAAAAGCCAGAAAAACAGGAAAATGTTTGTAGGGATGTAAGAAAAAAACAAAATTTTTTTGCATCTTTTTACGAAAAACACTTGCAACACCCGGCACAGTGTGTTAGAATAGTTCACGGCTGCAAGGGGCTTGTGCGATACAAGTCGTGCAAGCCACGATATGCGTTGATGCGGGAGGTTGCCGGACAGCGATAGCTGGTACCGGGTTTTTCCGCGGAGTATGTCCGATCTTAGAACCGGGCGAAAGAATTACTGACAGCAACGGATACGTTCCGGGCAATGTGTAGGTTACTCACACAGAGTCATGAACCAATGTCTTTAGGTTTTGCGTATATGGATTCCGGGAAGAACTGCTTGGCGGTTCACCGGCTTTCTTCATACCAAAATGTGAAACACCCGGCGCTGTGTAAAGCGTAATTTGTCGTCTCGCCTAAGGCAGAAACACAATATTTTTACAGGAGGCGAAAACCATGGCAGTCAAGGAAAAAATCAGAATTCGTCTGCAGAGCTATGACGCTCAGCTGATCGACACCGCAGCAGAGAAGATCGTGGAAACCGCAAAGCACACCGGTGCTCGCGTGTCCGGCCCGATCCCCCTGCCCACCGATCGCGAGATCGTTACCGTTCTGCGTGCTACCCACAAGTACAAGGATAGCCGCGAGCAGTTCGAGAGCCGCACTCATAAGCGTCTGATCGACATTCTGAAGCCGTCCAACAAGACGGTTGAGGCTCTGATGAGCCTGCAGCTCCCCGCTGGCGTTGACATCGAGATCAAGCTGTAATCTGTGCATAACCCCTTACATTTGAATCGGCGGAAGGCGCCGATGCGTGCTTAATTACCGATTTGTGTAAGAGCACAAGAAACACAATCTGATGTCCCCCGCAAGCGAGAGGGGTCATGTTGACGGGTCGTTCCCGCCAACCAATAACCTTTACAGGAGGAAAAACAAAAATGGTCAAAGGTATTATCGGTAAGAAAATCGGTATGACCCAGCTGTTCGACGAGAACGGCAAGGTCGTCCCCGTGACCGTTATCGAGGCTGGTCCCTGCGCAGTTGTGCAGAAGAAGAGCGTCGAGAGCGACGGTTACGAAGCAGTTCAGCTGGGCTTTGGCGAAGTGAGCGCAAAGAAGGTCAACAAGGCCGCTGCTGGTCACTTCAAGAAGGCTGATGTTGCTCCCAAGCGCACCCTGCGCGAGTTCCGCCTGGACGATATTTCCGGCGTGAACGTTGGCGACATCCTGAAGGCTGACGTATTTGCAGCTGGCGACAAGGTCGACGTTGCAGGCTTCTCCAAGGGCAAGGGCTACCAGGGCGCAATCAAGCGCTGGAACTGCCACCGCCTGCGTGAGAGCCACGGCACTGGCCCCGTTGCACGCCATGCTGGTTCTAACGGCCCGATCTCCGATCCCAGCCGCGTGTTCCCCGGCAAGCATCTGCCCGGCCACATGGGCTTCGAGCGCGTTACCGTCCAGAATCTGACGGTCGTTAAGGTCGATGCCGAAAATAATCTGATCGCTATCAAGGGTGCTGTTCCCGGTGCTAAGGGCACCATCATCACCATCTGCGACAGCGTGAAGGCGTAAAGGAGGAAAGCTACAATGGCAAAGTTTGACGTAGTCAACATGAACGGCAACAAGGTCAGCGAGGTAGAGCTTTCCGACGCCGTGTTCGCTATCACCCCGAACGAGAAGGCTGTTCACATCGCTGTTGTGAACTACCTGGCAAATCAGCGTCAGGGTACCCAGAACACCAAGATCCGCATGGAAGTTTCCGGCGGCGGCAAGAAGCCTTGGCGTCAGAAGGGTACTGGCCACGCTCGTCAGGGTTCTACCCGTGCTCCCCAGTGGGTACACGGCGGCGTTGCTCTGGGCCCCAAGCCCCGCAGCTACCGTTACCACATCAACGACAAGGTCAAGCGCCTGGCTGTGCTGAGCGTTCTGTCCGACAAGGCTAACAACGGCAACATGATCGTTGTTGACAAGCTGGCTGTTGATGAGTACAAGACCAAGGCTGTCGTCGCTATGCTGAAGGCAGTTGAGGCTGGCAAGAAGAACCTGATCGTCAACGACGTTGTCGATGCAAAGTTCGTTAAGAGCGCTGC
>JAHHRK010000100.1 GCA_020025795.1 Faecalibacterium sp.
GTATCATTTTGTAATTTTGGGAAAAATAACGTCGGAAAAAATCAGTCGATGCTTTTGCGGCATTGGCGATAAAGTACGGCACGGAAGGAATGAGTATTATGGGAAACCTTCGCCTTTCTGCCAGCATTCAGAGCTGGGCGGAAACAGAGGATGAAAAAATCTATGCCAAAATGCAGGCGCTGGGATATACCGGGCTGGAAATTCTGCCGGAACGTGTATTTCCAGAAGAAACCTATGCCCATCTGACCGGCGCAACCCTGTTTACCGGATATTTGTACCAGAGCTTTGGTTTGCGGATTGCCGGTCTTTCGCCGGTTTTGCGCGGACAGGGCAAGGCGGCAACCAATCCGTTCGACCAGGAAATGCAGGAAGATGCAATTGCGGCCGCTTGTCGGTTCGCGGCATCCTGCCACTGCAATACGCTGGTCATGGAATGTGAAACCCTGCCGGAAGAACGCTTTTTGAATACCTGCGGCCTGCTGGTTTCCCAATACAACTGCACACTGGTGTTGGAGCCCAAGGCGGATTTGTCCGTTTTGATGCTGTGCCGCTATGTGAAGATGCTGGGAATTCCCGGTCTGGCGGTATGCCTGAATGTGGGTACCATGCTGGCCGGCGGCGAAAAAACAACAGATTTGATCGAGTATCTGCCGCTTATCAGCCATGTGCGTATTTGTGAGCCGGATCTGGGCGCGATTCAGCCCCACAGCATTCATAGAGAACTGGCACTGTTGCTGAAGGGCCTGGGCTATCAGGGCTGGATCACGGTGCAGATGAACCCGGCGGATGCGGAACTGACCGAAAAATCTCTGGAATATGTGGCGGAAACCTTTGCGTAAGCCGTCCAGTACGAGATGACATCGAAAAAAGAAAGAGGAAACGAATTTGTCGAAAGTTGTAATTATCGGCGCAGGTGCAGCCGGATTGATGGCGGCAGGTGCCGCGGTACGTGCAGGTCATACTGTTACCGTTTTGGAACACACCGAAAAGCCCGGCCAGAAAATTCTGGTTACAGGTAAGGGCCGCTGCAATGTAACCAATGACTGCACCACAGAAGAATATCTGAATCATGTGCGTGCAAATCCCCGCTTCCTGTTTTCGTCGCTGGCGGCATTTCCGCCGCAGGCTGCGATGGACTTGTTCGAGCAGCTGGGTGTGCCGCTGAAAACCGAGCGCGGCCGCCGCGTGTTCCCGGTGTCTGACCGGGCAGAAGACATTCGTCAGGCGCTGTTGTATTATGCAGACGGTGCGCGTATTGTATATGATGGCGCAGAAAAGCTGATTCTGGAGCCGTTGGAGGTAACCGAAGAACAGCCTGCTGCACCCCAGAATCCGAAACATCCGAAAAAGGCCAAGAAAGGTCCGGTTTTGCGCTGTGTAGGCGTAGAAGGCCGCTCCGGTAAGCGCTATATGGCGGATGCCGTTTTGGTTGCGACCGGCGGCAAGAGCTACCCCACTACTGGCAGTACCGGCGACGGCTACAAGCTGGCCGAGCAGGCAGGCCATACCATCGTTGAGCCGGTTCCCAGCCTGGTCAGTCTGGTGTCTTCGGATCAGGACTGCAAAAAGATGATGGGCCTGTCGTTGAAAAATGTGAACCTGACCCTTTTGGAGGATGGCAAGCCTGTTTTTGCGGAGCAGGGCGAGATGCTGTTTACGCACTTTGGCATCAGCGGCCCGCTGACTTTGAGCGCATCCAGCCATTTGGGCGATATGCGCAAGCACAAATATGTGGCGGAAATCGATCTGAAACCGGCTTTGTCGGAACAGCAGTTGTATGACCGCATTACCCGCGATTTTGCACTGCTGAGTGCGCACGCAGCGCAGGGCGCACTGGTCAAGCTGCTGCCGGCCAGCATGCAGCCTGTGATGGTGGAGCGCTGGGGGATCGACCCGGCCACCAAGGTAAACCAGATCACGCGGGAACAGAAACAACAGCTGGTCGAGCTGTGTAAGCACTGGAAGGTGCATATCTCCAATCGCGGCGATTTGGCACACGCTGTCATCACGGCAGGCGGTGTAGATGTGCGTCAGGTGGACCCCAAGACGATGCAGAGTAAAAAGGCGCTGGGCCTGTATTTTGCAGGCGAAGTGCTGGACGTGGACGCTTATACCGGCGGCTATAATCTGCAAATTGCCTGGTGTACGGCACAGGCATTCGCACGCGGTTTATAAATACAATCAAAACTCACAGGAGGAAGCAAACGATGATCTCTGTTGCTATCGATGGCCCGTCTGGTGCGGGCAAATCCAGCCTGGCAAAGCGCCTGGCAAAAGAACTGAGCTATGTGTATGTGGACACGGGCGCAATGTTCCGTGCCATCGGCCTGTATGCACTGCGTCAGGGTGTTGACCCGGCGGATGCACAGGCAGTCAATGCACTGCTGCCCCAGATCAAACTGACGCTGGCTTCCATCGAAGGTGCCCAGCATATCTATCTGAACGGCGAGGATGTAAGCACCGAAATCCGTCAGGAGCAGGTGGGCATGGCAGCATCTGCCGTGGGTGCAAACCCGGCGGTGCGCAGCTTTTTGCTGGAACAGCAGCGCGCACTGGCAGAAAGCCAGAATATCCTGATGGACGGCCGTGACATTGGTACGGTCGTGCTGCCCAATGCAACCGTTAAAATCTATCTGACCGCCAGCGCTGAGGCACGCGCTAAGCGCCGCCTGCTGGAATTGCAGGAAAAGGGTCAGGATACCGATTTTGAAACCGTTCTGGCAGACATTCGCCAGCGCGATTATCAGGATACCCACCGTGAGGCTGCACCCCTGCGTCAGGCAGAGGATGCGGTACTGGTAGATACCTCTGAACTGGATTTTGAACAGAGCTTTGCCCGGATGAAAGAGGTAATTCTGACGCATATTCGCTGAGAAAGAGGATAATTGCTTATGTGGTTGTATTACCTGTTACTGATCCCTGCCTGGGTGGTTTGGCATATCGTATTCCGTATTCGGGTGTACGGTCGGGAAAATCTAATCAAGGGCAGGGGCTTTATCCTGGCACCAAACCATATCTCCGCGATTGACCCGGTATTTATCGCAATCAGCCGATTCTGGGGCAAGCAGATGTGGATCTTTGCCAAAAAAGAATTGTTCCAGATCAACTGGCTGGTCAGCTGGTTTTTGCGCCAGGGCGGCGGCATTGCCGTGCGCGGCAGCAAAGATGACCGAGCCACGGTGGATAAAAGCATAGAAGCGTGTAAAAATGGCCGCGGCCTTTTGATCTTCCCGGAAGGCACTCGCGAAAAAGAAGGCACGCTTCTGCCGCCCAAGAGCGGCGCATTTGTGATTGCGGCCGCCGCAGAGGTGGATATAATTCCCTGCCGTATTATTTACGACACACCCGACGGCAAGATGCATCTTTTCTGTCGGGTCAGGGTATGCTTTGGAAAAGCCATTTCTGCACAGGAGCTGGCTATGCCGGGAAAACGGGATATGGCAAAGCTGCGTGCCAACAAGGCGCGGCTGACCAAAGCCTGGGAAGATTTGTACGAGACCTATCATTTCTGACAGGAGGAAACAAATGGAAATCATTCTGGCAAAAACTGCCGGTTTTTGTTTCGGCGTGAACCGTGCGGTCACACTGACGTATCAGCTCTTGGAGCAGAATAAAAAAATTGCTACACTGGGACCGTTGATCCATAACCCCCAGGCCGTGCAGGACTTGGAATCCAAAGGCGCTTACACCGCAAAAAATATTGCGGATGTGCCCGATGGATATGAGGTGGTTGTGCGCAGCCACGGCGTGCCCAGCAGCGTATACGACGAAATCACCGAACGGGGTCTTGTGTGCCATGATGCCACCTGCCCCTTTGTTGCCAAAATTCACCGCATTGCCGAGCAGGCGGAAAAAGAAGGCGCTGTGCTGCTGGTAGCCGGCGATGCGAAGCATCCGGAGGTACAGGGCATCGTTGGCCACACCAAAGGGGAAGTATTCGTTTTTGACGATTTAGCTACATTAAAGTCGTGGAAAGGACCAAAATTTGCCAACCAACCGCTCTATGTTGTGGCCCAAACAACATTTCAGGTGACAAAATGGATGGAATGTGCGGAGTTTTTAAAAAAAGGGTATACAAACGCGCGAATTTTTGATACAATATGCAATGCGACGTGGGCGAGGCAACAGGAAGCGGAAGACCTCAGCCAAAAATGCGATCTTGTAATCGTCATTGGCGGTCATCATTCTTCCAATACCCAAAAGCTGCTTACGGTCGCCGAAAAACACACTCGGGCCTACGCTGTCGAAACAGCGAGCGAAATTCGGCGGGAGTGGTTTCGAAGTGTAAAAACGGCGGGCGTGACGGCCGGGGCTTCAACGCCATCGTCTATTATTGAGGAGGTACTTAACAGTATGAGCGAAATTAATGACAGCATGAGCTTCGAAGAGATGCTTGCAGCAACTGAGGAGAAGCGTGTTCATGCAGGTAGTATTGTGAAAGGAATCGTAACCAGCATTTCCGCTAACGAGATCCAGGTGGATATCGGTGCGAAGCAGACCGGCTTTGTCAAGCTGAGCGAGCTGACCGACGATTCTTCCGCAAAGATCGAGGATCTGGTCAAGGTCGGTGAAGAGCTGGACCTCATCGTCGAGAAGGTTATGGATCAGGACGGCGTTATCCATCTGTCCCGCAAGAAGCTCGCATCTCGCAAGGGCATGGAAGAAATCGCTAAGGCAGCTGAGGCTGGCGAGATCCTGGAAGGCGACGTTACCGAGTTCAACAAGGGCGGCGTTGTCGTTACCATCAAGGGCGTTAAGGTGTTCGTTCCCCGCAGCCAGGCTACTATGCGCCGCGACGAGGACTACACCCAGCTGGTTGGCCAGCATGTTCAGCTGGTCGTTACCGAGTGCAGCGGCCGCAAGGTTGTTGGCAGCATCAACAAGGTCACCGCTGAGGCTAACAAGGCTAAGCGCGAAGAGTTCTGGGCAAACGTTGAAGTGGGCAAGACCTACACTGGCGTTGTCAAGAGCCTGACCAGCTATGGCGCATTTGTGGACATCGGCGGTGTTGACGGCCTGTGCCACATCAGCGAGCTGAGCTGGAACCGCATCAAGC
>JAHHRK010000101.1 GCA_020025795.1 Faecalibacterium sp.
TTTCTGGCGTACAGGCATATATGGAAGGCTGGACCTACGCTGTGACCAACATGGGCGTAGACGAAAAGGTAGTTGACCATAAGCGTGCGGTCAATGAAAGCTTTTTTGATGCGGAGGCAAGCGCAGACGAGATCCGAACTACCGCCCAGCAGGAAGGTGTTACCTGTCTGGTTTATGCCAAGGATTGGCCGGGAAATCCGCCCAGCGGGCTGACGGCTGACTATGAAAACGAGGATGTGGCCATTTACTTCCTGAACGGAAAAATATAACCTTTTCTAAGGCCTGGCGTCGTATGACGCCGGGCTTTTTTGTGTATCGGAAAGGTGCGGGAAAAGGAATCCCAAATTGTCTGCGGAATTTGTCAGAAAAAGGAAATTTTGTAGGAGAAAAGGTTGACAACTTATGATAAATTTGAAACAATAAATATTGTCTTCGAGTCGGTACGCCTACGACATTTTGTTATGGCTGCCGAACGCTGCTGGGTTTTGCCGGAAACAACAAAGCCTTCCATTACGAAAAGAAGGCGGAAAAGAGTACGGTCGGCAGGTTTACTGTGGTGTTGTTGTAGTGTCCGTCTTCCATAAGGCGGACTTTTATTTTTGGACAAATTGCGGGAATGTTTTCCATATTTCCGAAATCTGCGTCTGATTTTTGGCAGAAAGTAAACTTTCTGCCGTTGTGTTACGAAAGAAGGAACTGCGTATGGATTGGTATCCGCTTTGGAACTCTCTGCGCATTGCAGGCATCAGTACGGTGATTGTGTTTTTTGCCGGTATTTTTGCCGCATATACCATCGCCAAAGCGCCGCGTTTGGTAAAGGGCAGCCTGGATGTAGTTCTGACGATGCCGCTGGTTTTGCCGCCTACGGTTGTGGGATATCTGCTGCTGCGCGTGTTGGGGCCGAAACGAATTGTGGGTGCTTGGGTGCTGGAGCATTTCGATCTGCGCCTGACCATGACCTGGTGGTCGGCAATTTTTGCCACGGTGGTGGTGATTTTTCCCTTGATGTACCGCACAGCACGCGGCGCCTTTGAGGCGTTCGATGAAACGCTGGCGTATTCCGGCCAAACACTGGGCCTGTCCAATACATATATCTTTTGGCGCATTCGGATGCCTGCCTGCAAGCAGGGCATCATTGCCGGAACGGTGCTGGCCTTTGCACGCGCACTGGGCGAATATGGCGCAACCAGCATGATTGCAGGCTATACACCTGGCCGTACCGCAACGATTTCTACGACGGTCTATCAGCTGTGGCGCACCAATAACGATGCGCTGGCCTTCCGCTGGGTCATGATTAACATGGCGATTTCGGCGGTGGTGCTGCTGGCAGTGAATATGCTGGAAAAGAAAAAAACGGAGAAAGGGAGGTCGGTCTGATGTCCCTTTCGGTGGATATTCAAAAGGATTTGGGCGATTTCCATTTGAACGTTGCCTTTGAATCTGATGGCGGCGTGCTGGCGCTGCTGGGCGCTTCCGGCTGCGGCAAGAGCATGACACTTAAATGCATTGCTGGTATTTGCAAGCCGGACCGAGGCCGCATCACGCTGGACGGCGTGACGCTTTTTGATTCAGAAAAGCACATCAACCTTCCGCCCCAAAAGCGGCGGGTAGGATACTTGTTCCAGCAGTATGCCCTGTTCCCGAATATGACGGTGGAGCAGAACGTCGCAGCAGGCGTTCGGTGCAAAGCCCAGGCCAAGCAGGCCACGGCTGAGATGATTCATCGGATGCGTTTGGACGGGCTGGAAAAGCTGCGTCCGCACCAGCTTTCCGGCGGACAGCAGCAGCGCACGGCGCTGGCCCGGATTCTGGTCAACGAGCCGGAGGTGCTTTTGCTGGACGAGCCGTTTTCGGCGCTGGACAGCCACCTGCGCTTTCAGATGGAAGACGAAGTGCGCCATATTGTCCAGGGCTTTGGTAAGCCTGTGGTGATGGTTTCGCACAGCCAGGACGAGGTGTATCGCCTTTCCCAGCGTGTAGCGGTGATGGCGGCAGGCCATGTGGAATCCATTGGCCCGAAAAAGGAAATCTTTACCCAGCCCCAGACCCGAAACGCTGCTATCCTGACCGGCTGCCGGAATATTTCCAAGGTGCAGCCGCTTGCAGGCAATCGCCTTTTGGCGCAGGATTGGGGCATCGAGCTGGCAGGCTTGGCGAATGGCTGCGATTTTATCGGTATTCGAGCACAGGACATCGTACCCGGTGACGGCGAAAACAGTGTCGCTTGCCAGGTAACGGCAGAAATTGAAAATCCCTTCTCTGTGACGGTGATGCTGCGCCCATGCGGTGCGGAGAATACCGTCCCCCTGATTTGGGAATTGGATAAAGAACAATGGAGCAAGCTGCGAGGCGAAACCCAGCGGATTTGTCTGCCGACGGCACGGCTCCAGCGGTTAAAGGAGTGATCAGTATGGGTCATCTGGATTTTAAGACAGCACAAACGCTGCTGATGGATCGAGTTTCTGTGGTGAATGCGGAGCCCGTTTCGATTGCCCACTGCGGTGGACGGATTTTAGCTAATGATTTGACGGCGGCGGAGAATATTCCGCCGTTTGACCGTTCTCCCTACGATGGATATGCATTCCGTGCAGAGGATTCGGCACAGGCTTCGGAGGAAAACCCGGTTACGCTTACCATTTTGGAGGAAGTACCGGCAGGCGCTGTGCCCACCAAAACGGTTACCGCAGGTACAGCGGTAAAGATTCTGACCGGCGCACCCATTCCGCAGGGCGCAGACGCAGTATGTAAATATGAAGATACCCGTTTTGATGCCCAGCAGGTCACACTGCTGCGTGCATACAAGTCCGGCGCAAATATTGTCCGAATGGGTGAGGACGTACAGATCGGCAAGGTGCTGGCACAAAAGGGCGATGTGATTGACGCCGGCACGGCTGGAACCCTGGCATCGCAGGGTGTGACCCAGCCGATGGTGTACCGCACGCTGCGTGTTGGTATTCTCTCTACCGGCAACGAAGTGATCGAAGCAGACGAAGCGCTGCGTCCCGGTAAG
Organism: Faecalibacterium sp.; assembly: GCA_020025795.1. GTDB lineage: Bacteria > Bacillota > Clostridia > Oscillospirales > Ruminococcaceae > Faecalibacterium. The sequence goes on from JAHHRK010000101.1 coordinate 3,011, forward strand.
ATTCGCAACTCCAACCGCCATACGCTGGAGGCTGCGCTGTGCCATGCGGGCTTTGAGCCGATTTATCTGGGCCTGGCAGGCGATAATGTGGAGAACATCGCAGCGCGTTTCCGTGAAGGTTTGGAAAGCTGCGACGCTGTGATTTCCACCGGCGGCGTTTCCGTGGGCGATTATGATTTGACACCGGACGCAATGGAGCGTGCCGGCATTGAGATTCTGTTCCGCGGCGTGGCGCTCAAGCCCGGCATGGCCTGCGCCTATGGCGTAAAAGATGGCAAAGCGGTCTGTGGCCTGTCCGGTAATCCGGCTTCGTCCATGACCAATTTCTATGCGGTGGCATTGCCTGCACTGCGCAAGATGGCAGGTTACCGCCTGCCCGGTTATCGGGAAATCGCGGTGACGCTGAACGAGGATTTCCGTAAAAAGAGCCCTCAGACCCGCTTGCTGCGCGGCCGACTGGATTTGTCGGACGGCACGGTGCGGATGCATCTGCCTCAGGAACAGGGCAATGTGATTTTGAGCAGCACCATCAACTGCAATGTAATGGCAATCGTCCCTGCGGGCAGTGGCCCTGTCCCGAAGAATACAACGCTGAAAGGATTCCTATTATGAAAAAGATTAAAGTGGAAGATGCTGTGGGCATGGAACTGTGCCACGATATCACAGCGATGTATGACGGATTTAAGGGTGCAGCCTTTAAGCGCGGCCATGTGATTCAAAAAGAAGATATTCCCAAGCTGCTGGATATCGGCAAGCGCACGGTGTTTGTCTGGGAAGAAAACGCAGGCGAAATCCACGAAGAAGACTGCGCACGCCGTATGGCTGCTATGGCTCCGGTGGAAGGCGCACACTACAACGGACCTTCGGAAGGCAAAGTGCTGCTGATGGCAGATACCCGTGGTATGTTCCGTGTCAATACGGAACTTTTGCACCAGATCAACTCCATTGGTGATATTACCATTTGCACCCTGCCGGACCATTTCCCGGTAGAAGCAGGCGACCGACTGGCCTCCATGCGCATTGTGCCGCTGGTGACCAAGGAAGAACAGATCATTCAGGCAGAAGCGCTGTGCAAGGATCAGAAGCTGCTGGATCTGCGCCCCTACCAGCACAAAAAGGTGGGCGTAGTGGTTACCGGCTCGGAAGTATACACCGGCCGTATTCAGGATAAGTTCGAGCCTGTGGTGCGCCACAAAATGAAGCAGTACCCCAGCGAGATTCTGGGCGTGACCATCTGCGACGATGATTTGGATATGATTACCGCTGCGGGCCAGAAATATCTGGACGAAGGCGCAGACATCCTGATTTTCACCGGCGGTATGTCGGTAGACCCGGACGATCTGACTCCGACCGCAATCCGCAATCTGGGCGCGGATATCATTACCCACGGCGTGCCTGCTCAGCCGGGCAATATGACGCTGGTGGCGTATAAAGACGATGTGGCAATCCTGGGTGTGCCGGGTGCGGCAATCAGCCTGCCTACCACCATTTTTGATGTGCTGCTGCCGCAGATTTTTACCGGCGACAAGCTGACCAAGCAGGATTTGATTCGTCTGGAGGACGGCGGCCTTTGCCGGATGTGCAAGGTATGCCACTTCCCCACTTGTACATTTGGGAGATACTAAGATGATTGATACATTTGGACGCCGCATCAACTATCTGCGGCTTTCGGTAACGGAGCTGTGCAATCTGCGCTGCCGCTACTGTATGCCGGAAGACGGCATCTGCAAAAAATCGCACGAAGAAATGCTCACCGAAGATGAGATGATTACGGCGGTTGAAATTGCGGCTTCACTGGGCGTAACAAAAGTGCGCGTCACGGGCGGCGAACCACTGGTGAAAAAGAATATTGTTTCCATCTGCCGCCGTGCCGCGGCTGTGCCCGGTATTCGGGACGTGGGCATTACCACCAATGGCATCGCCCTGCCCGAGCTGGCAAAGCCTTTGCACGAAGCAGGCGTGAACCGCATCAACATCAGCCTGGATACCCTGAACCCGGAAAAGTACCATCGCATTACCCG
>JAHHRK010000102.1 GCA_020025795.1 Faecalibacterium sp.
CATTTATTATAACTCGTTGTGCTCAGTTTGTCAAGCACTTTTTTGAATTATTTTTCGAAGCCGTTCGCTTTTCAGCGGGCTGTCTGCCGTGTCCGGCTGACAAGATAGTATTATACTCACTTTCTCCCAGATGTCAACAGTTTTTTCGAACTTTTTTCAAGAAATTGCATTTTTCTTTATAGTTCTTTCTGTTTTTATCGCATTATCGACATTTTATTCATGCATTTTTTGTTTCTTTTTCCTTTCATTTCCCGCATCTTCCCCCAGCAAGCTGATTCGCATCTGTGCTAATAGCTTTCGTTCTCTTCTTGAAATCTGTACCTGCGTTGTATGCAGTCGTTTTGCCGTCTCCGTCTGTGTCAGCTCCTGAAAGAAACGCAAGTGCAATAATTGCTGATCCTCCTGTGGTAATTGAGCAATAACTGTTTCCAATCCAATTCGATCTGCCAATGCTTCCTCCGGGGAATCCACAGGAATGTCCCATTGTCTGCCTTCGTCTTCATCATCTTCCGGTGTAAGGCTAATGGCTGGCATCGATGCCTGAATCGCAAGCGCCACAGTATCCGGATCGCTTTCCAGTTGTTCTGCCAGCCATTCCACACCTGGCTCTACTCCAGTCTGTTTTATTGTCCGTTCCCGAAGCGCATTGATTTTTAGCCCCAACTCTTTCAGTGATCGGCTTACCTTCACACTTCCTCCATCTCGGAACAGCTTTTTGATCTCGCCCAGGATAACTGGTACCGCATAGGTAGAAAAGCACACGCCACGCTCTGTATCAAATCCATCGCAGGCTTTGATTAGTCCCACACAGCCAGCACCATATAAATCGTCATATTCGATTCCTCTGCCACGAAACCGTCCGGCGCAAGCGTGTACCAGTCCCAGATTATTCTGAATGAACGTATCCCGATCTTCTTTTGCTGCTGTCATAGTACCTCTCCTTATATAAGATATGTAGACATCAGCTGCGCTCTGTAAGGACTTTCGTCATAACCACCCGAGTTCCGTGTCCCGGCCGAGAGCTTACTTTCACGGTATCCATAAAACTCTGCATCACCGCAAAGCCCAATCCGGAACGCTCCTCCGGGTTTCCTGTTGTAAAGAGAGGTTCCATTGCTTTTGCCACATCGGAAATCCCGATTCCCTGGTCCGCAATCACGATTCGCAGCTTTCGACCGGGATACATGGAAAGCGTCATAGCAATTTCACCCATCGTTTCCGGGTAAGCGTGTACGATGCAGTTTGTTACAGCCTCGGACACCGCCGTTTTGATATCTGCCAGCTGCGGTACGGTGGGATCGTATCGTGCCAAAAAAGCCGCTGTTGCTCCACGTGCAAACGCTTCGTTTGCGCTGTGAGAAGGAAATGTAATTTTTGTTTTGTTTTCCGCTTTCATCGTCCAACCTCCTGATATGCAATATGTGCCAGCCGCAAAATCTTCTGGATTTGTACCGGCGGCGCGTCCACGCGCAAGCTTCCGCCGTTTGCCTGCATCTGTCGCTGCCTGCCTAAAATCAAACCCACACCGGAAGAATCCATGAAACAAATCCCTGCCATATCAATGACCAGCAGCGTAGGCATGCACTGATCTACGCGGCGCTCAATTTGTTCACGCAGGTTCTGAGCACTGTCATGATCAATCTCTCCAGCCAGATATGCGTATAACGTTTCGCCGGCGGATTGAAACCGAACTTTTGCCATTTGTGTATTCTCCTTTCTTTTTTACATAGAAAAAGCCCGTACACTGCCTTTAGTGTACGGGTCTTTCTCTGCACAATTTAGAACAATTCGTCGCCTGCCGAAAATTTCCAGATTTTCCAGCCATCTTAATGAAAAAAGAACACCCACAGCGCAGGATGATTGTCCCAACGTTATGAGTGTTCTCTTTTTTCAGCAGCTTGCGCTGTTTATCTTCAAACGATTACTTCATCAGTTTTCCTGCTGCACGGCAAATTGCTTCGCCGCCCATTACCAGCAGTACCTCTGCCTGATCCGCCTTCGCCTTTTCCATTGCCTCGGCCAGCGTACCGCAGATTTCCGTATCAAAATGGAAACGAGCTTCTGCCTCAGCTTCTTCCGCCGGGACAGCATCCTCATCGTCGGGCGTAACCAGATACACCTTATCAATGGGGTTGTCGCTCATGCCTGCCATCTTGGTTTTTTCGTCCTGTTCTTCTTCCGGAATAAAGCCGGTTTCCAGCGCAGTAAAGAACGCCTCCGGGTCCATGCAGTCGCTCAGGCCTGCTACAACAGCGATATGATCCGCCTTCGATGCCAGCAGCATCTTAGCCAGCATCGTTGCCTGTACCGGCTTGTGGCAGGGTGCTGCCACAATTTTCGGTCGCTGGCGCAGGAAATGAATACCGCATTCGCCACTGATCTGGGGAACACCTTCCAAAATGGCTTCATCGGAAATTTCGTAGCCCTTGCGCCACAATGCCAAGGCAACTTCTACCGCAATGGCAGCGTTTTCCGCTGCCGCTGCACCAATGTGAGGCAACAGGAAGGTATATCCACCGTAATCAATGGTACGCAGCAACCGCTTGCCGCCGCCCAGTTCCAAATCTTCCATTTCCGGTACTTTCAGCTCGCACTCTGCCTTTGCTGCGCATACCACAAGTTCACTGATGGCTTTTTTCTCCTGTGCAGGAGTCGTAACCACCGTGCAGTCCTTGCGCATCATAGCAGCCGCAGAATGTGCCAAACGTTCCAGAGAAAATCCAGACCCATCATCACCGATCTGCGTTACTGCGCACACCGGCATTTCTGCAAAAAACTCCGCCAGCATGGCATCGCTCAATTCCACTACGGCAAATTTGCAGTTTTCTTTTTCAAAGCAGTCGCAGGCTGCTGCCAGTTCCGCAATGGTGCGAGCCGGCTTTTCTGCCAGCTTTTCCAATTTGGTCGTGGTAGAACCCAATCGCTTTGCCGCTACAGCCTTTCCATTTACCCAGATGCGCTGCTGCAAAGGCATCGTACCCACTGTATATGCGCCGCAGGAAAAGCCTGCTTCTTTCAGGATGCCTGCAATCATCTGCGTCACGCCGGTTTTACCTGCCGTGCCTGCAACGCCGATATACTGCACTTTGCCAGATGCGCTGCCCACCATATCAAAGGCCGGCTTCGCCTCCGTGCGCCCATAGGGTACCCCCACCGGGCAGGAAAGGAAATATTCATTCACTTGTGTCAGATTCATACAGTACCTCTCGTATCCCTGCGCCGCCGCGCAAAATATCTCTCCAGAATGAAAAGAATGCATCCTGTCACCAGCAGTCCTGTGCATACACCGGCGCTGTCCAACCATACATCGCTGACTTGTCCGCTGCGGCCTTCCACAAACAGCTGTATCGTTTCATCCGTCAAAGCAATCAGCACACCGCCCAAAATCGGCTTTGTCATATTCGCCATCAGCCGCACCGTGCAGCTGCGCAGGCACAGCATCAGCAGAATACCCACTAAGGTATACTCTGTAAAGTGCCCCAACTTCCGCAAAATATGTTCCGTCAGCCATTTACGCAGCTGCGGAATTTCCTCGTACAAAATTTCCAGCATACCGCCGCTAACCTCTGATGACTGCTGCGCCGGCTGCAGCGAATTGCTAAAAACAAAACACACCACCAAAACCAGTACCGCAAATGTGACCCATCCCGTCCAGACGGGCCAGGGATTTCGCGTGATCTTTTGTTGCACCAGAAACTCCTTTCAAAACAGAAAACAGACGAGCAGCGGGTTTTCGCCACGCTGCCCGCCTGTAAATTGCTATGGGAGCTTAGCCCAAAGCGCGGATGCTTTCTTCGATATTGTTCAGCTTGTCACGGCTGCGTGCTTCCTTCGCACGTACTTCGTCAACCAGAGCAGCCGGTGCGCGCTCAACGAACTTGGGGTTGTTCAGCTGATTCTGGAACATAGCCAGTTCCTTCTCAGCCTTTGCCTTCTCCTTGTTCAGGCGAGCCAGCTCCTTATCCCGGTCGATCAGTTCCATCATGGGGATAAAGCCGCGTGCGGCGTTGGTAGAAACCTGCACCATGCCGTCCGTGCTTCCCTCGTACTTTTCGGTAAAGGTCACATCGGTAGCAAATGCAAATTTTGCCAGATAGACGTTGCTCTTTTCAAAGGGAGCAGCATCTGCCGTTTCGATAATCATGCTGGTCTTCTTTGCGGGGTGGACATTCATGTCGGTACGCACAGCGCGCACAGCCTTGATGTAGTCCATAACCTTGTTGAAGTCCTCTTCCTCGGTGGGCCAGTTGTGTGCTTCGTCCACCACGGGCCATGCCTGGGTCATGATGGTTTCGCCGCTGCCGGGCAGAGCCTGATACAGTTCCTCGGTAATGAACGGCATAAAGGGATGCAGCAGCTTCAGTGCCTTATCCAGCACGTAGACCAGAACCTTGCGGGCTACGTCTGCCTGTGCCTCGTCACCACTGTTCAGGCGGCTCTTGGTGATTTCAATGTACCAGTCGCAGTACACTTCCCAGATAAAGCTGTTGATCTTTGCTGCAGCCAGACCCATCTCATAGTGATCCAGGTTCTCGGTCACACCGGCAGCAACCTGATTCAGCTTGGTCAGGATCCACTTGTCGCTCATGTCCAGCAGTTCTTCTGCAGGCAGGCCGGGCTCAAAGTCCTCCGGCAGGTTCATCAGAACGTAGCGGGTTGCATTCCACAGCTTGTTTGCAAAGTTGCGGGCAGCCTTGACCTTATCCTCGGAGTAACGCATATCGTTGCCGGGGGTAGAGCCGTCCACCAGCATAAAGCGCAGTGCGTCAGCACCGTACTCAGCAATGACTTCCAGCGGGTCGATACCGTTGCCCAGGCTCTTGGACATCTTGCGGCCCTGGCTGTC
>JAHHRK010000103.1 GCA_020025795.1 Faecalibacterium sp.
CTGGTAGAGCGTCTGCTTGACGTGCAGGATGTCAGGGGTTCGAGTCCCTTACCGTCCACCATAAAAGACACATCGAAAGATGTGTCTTTTGTTTTTCGCAAGCCAGCCCAAAGCGACTCGACACCAACGGGGCAAAGTGTGCAGCTTGCACATCGCCCGTTTTTACATAACAAAAATACAGCCTGCCATTTCTGTTTTCCAAAATTTCTCTTGTGTGCTCCCCCGATGCTTTTGGCTGGATTTTCCTTCTGGATTTGCAACGCACAAATGGGGCTGAATTTTTTCGTGACTTGCAGCGTTGAGGCATCTCTGTTTTCGCTAATGTCTGACTTTTTTGCGGATTTTTCTTTTTCTTTCTGCTTTTTCCGGTTAGGTGTATTTTGCATTTTATCCGAATATCGTGTCCTTCCACGCAGCATGTATACTAGTGTGTTGAGCAAAATAGCTTTTTTCGCTGCATCATACAACATTAGTGCATATTCGTTCTGGAAATGAACCCAACTTCCCATTGGCAAAAAACATACCGCCCGTTATAATATAGACGAACCTAAAAAGGTCCAACCATGTCGATGCCGCCTTTGCTGCGGCAATCGTTTTGATAGAAATAGAGGTGTTTCGTTGTGAAAAAACTGATTCTGGTTACCAGCCCCCCGGCTTGCGGCAAGACTTTCATCTCCAAGCAGCTGGCTGCTGCGCTCAAGCACATCGTATACCTGGACAAGGATACCCTGATTCCGCTGTCCAAGCAGATTTTCGCAGTTGCCAACCAGCCTTACAATCGCAGCAGTGATTTCTTTGAGAAATACATTCGCGATCTGGAGTATGTCGTCACGCTGGATCTGGCTATGGAAGCGCTGCAGTACGAGGACTTGGTCCTGATCAACGCACCTTTCACCCGTGAAATTCGTGATCTGGAGTACATCAGCAATTTGCGCAAGACTCTGGCCTCCAAGGGTGCCGAGCTGGCTGTGATTTGGGTTGAGACCCGTCCCGAAGTCTGCCATCAGCGCATGATCAGCCGTGCCAGCGACCGTGATACCTGGAAGCTGGAGCACTGGGATGAGTACATTTCCCGCATCAACTTCACTCCTCCCACGGATCTGCAGCTGCCTGACCAGCGCGATTCTCTGCTGATTTTCCATAACTCTTCTGACGAAGAGTATCAGGCCAGCATGAAAGAGATCGTTGACATTCTGGAAAGCGAAGTTGCCAAGGGTTAATCTTTTTATTGCAAACACAAAGCGCCCCCTGTACCGCACAAGCGATACAGGGGGCGCTTTTCTTTTTTATTTACTCTGCTTTCTCAGTGTTCTGCTCCGGCAGTTGCTTCAAACACAGCACCAGCATCAGCGCACTAACAATTGTGCCCAGTGCAAGCGCACCCAGCCAGGCAAATGGCCGCTGCATCAGCGGCACAACAAAAATTCCGCCATGGGGTACCGGGCTGCCGCAGCCCCACAAAATCGAAAGACCAGCCGCCAACGCTGCACCAACCATAAAGCTGGGCCGTACGGCACGCGGCGCACGATTTGCCAGTGGCAAAGCCGCCTCGCTGATGAAGCACAGACCCATCAGCAGATTTGTGCGTGCACTCAATCGCTCCTGCTCGGTAAAACGCTTCGGTGCCATGCGTATCGCCAGGCTCATCGCCAACGGCGGCACCATGCCTGCAGCGATCACCGCTGCCATCAGGTCCATCTGCTGCGCCGTCAGCATCAGCACTGCTGTCATGTAAGCAATTTTATTGATGGGACCACCCAAATCGGCCGCCATCATGCTGCCCAGCACCATGCTCAGCAGGCACACCGCCCACACGGGCAGCATCTGCCAGCCATTATACAATGCGCCATAGACAAAGGTAGCCGGAATGTTGAGCACCAACATCAAAAAACCTGCAATACCAATACCCAGCACCGGATACGGCAGCATCGGCTTCAGGCTGGCAATCGACCTTGGGATCTTACGACACCAACGCCGTACCAAACGCGTTACTCCACCGGAAATAAATCCTGCCAGAATACTGCCCACAAAACCGGGCATACACCATCCCAACAGGCTCGCGCCCATCTGGCTCAGTGCTCCGGTGGCTAAACCCACCGTCAGGCCAGTTTCTCCTGCCATAGCTTTTGCAATATATCCGGAAAGCACGATCAGTACCATCGTATTGGCAGCCATACCCAGTTGATACAATGGCAGGCCTGCGGCTTCCGGCAGAAAATTCGCCAGTGTGCCCAACACGCCCGCCGCCATCAGCAGAGGCAGGATTTTGGATATTCCGCTCATCAGGTGGCGATAGAGCCGCTTCAACCAGCTTTCTACGTTTGCCGTGTCAGCGTCGGTATCCGTCTCTAATGTATAGATGGGAGCATTGCCCGACTCTGCCTGACGCAGCAGTTCTTCTGCGTCTGTGATAGCCTTGGATACCGGCACACAAATTACAGGGCGGCCGGCAAAGCGATCCATATCCACCGCCCGGTCTGCCGCCACCACGATTCCCTTGCAGGAAGCAATTTCCCGTCGGTTCAGCGTATTATGGATTCCGGCTGCACCATTGGTTTCCACCTTTAGTGCAATGCCCAAATTCCGTGCTGTCTGTTCCAGTGCCTGTGCCGCCATATAGGTATGGGCAATACCAGTGGGACAGGCCGTTACCGCCAGAACCGTATATTCACCGGCTGCCGCCGCTTCTTCCGCCTTGCGCCGTGCCAGGCGTTTTCCTTCTTCCATAAGGATTTCTTCGCCCTCGCGAATGATTTGTAAAAAAGCATCTGCATCTGTTGCCGCACACAGGCGCTCCGCCAAGTCGGGCATCAGCAATAACCGCGACAACCGTGCCAGCACCCGCACATGGTCATCATCCGTACCTGCCGGGGTCAAAATCATAAATACCAGCCGAACCGGCTTGCCGTCCAGCGCATCATATTCCACACCATCCGGCACGGTCACTGCGCCCACTACGGTGTGATTCACTGCGTCGCTTTTGCAATGCGGAATGGCAATGCCATCCCCCACACCGGTGGTGCACTGTGCCTCACGTGCCAGCACCTCAGCCAGGCAGACTTCCTGGTCTACAACCGCGCCGCTCTTTGCCAAATCTTGTGTCATTTCTGTCAGCAGGCCCTGCTTTTCCATGGGAGCAAGATTTAAATGAACGTTTTCTTTTTTCAATAATTCTGTGATCTGCATAAGGTCCTCCGTATTATCCCGCAGAAAAGCCAAGGAACCTGTTCACGTTCGACAGGTTTCCCACTTTTTCACCTGCCATAGTATAACACAATATCCGCGGTGATTGCACCATTCAATCGCGTTATGTTACACTTATTTTGCAACAGCTTTTTCACTGCCGCAGAAAGGTGATCTTATATGGTTGAAACCTGGCAAATAACAATTCCTACCCTCAGCGGCGACACGCCGCGTTCAGTTTATGTATATCTTCCCATCAATTATACAAGTAGTTGTGCACGATACCCTGTTTTGTATCTCTTTGATGGGCAAGAGGCGTTTTTTCCACAAGATTCCCTTTTTGGTGAAAGCCTTCGGCTGGACGCCCTTCTGGACGAAAAACAAGCTCCGCTTATCGTGGTAGCGGTTGCCTGCAACCCAGACGTAGCCGGAGCACGGTTGGACGAGTACGCTCCTTTTGATTTTTCCCATAAATCCTTTGGGAATCACATCGGCAAAGGCAAGCAGACCATGGACTGGTATGTACACACCTTAAAGCCCCAGATCGACACTTTATACCGCACCCTGCCCGACCGCGCCCACACCTACATTATGGGCTGTTCCATGGGCGGATTGATGAGCCTTTATGCGCTGCTGGAATATAACAACGTGTTCCATGGCGCTGCGGCGCTCAGTCCGTCGCTTTGGACTGCACCCGAACCTCTGCGCAAGCTGATTCGCACCGCCAATCTTGATCCGGACACCATCCTGTACATGGACTGTGGCCAGATTGAAATGCGCCAACAGCGGATTTTGGAGCAGCTTTTCCCGGATTTTGCCAAGGCACTGCAAAATCGCCGTGTTTTATTAACACAACGTATCATCCCCGGTGGAAAACACAGCAGCGAAAGCTGGAAGCGGCAAATCCCCTTTGCACTTTTCGCGCTGTTGTATCAGGAATCGCTTTAAGCTGCGTGCTCTATTGACAAGCGTTTGCAGCAGTTGTAATATGAAACATCAACAAAACAAGGAGGCTCCCCCATGAAGATGATCGTCAACACCGAAAAAGCCCCCGGCGCCATTGGACCTTACTCTCAGGCCGTTCGCACCGGTGACCTGATTTTTGTATCCGGCCAGCTGCCGCTGGACCCTGCCACCGGCGCTTTCCCGGAAGGCATCGCCGCACAGACGCACCAGTCCCTGACCAACGCAAAAAACATTCTGGAAGCTGCTGGCAGCAGCATGGATAAGGTCGTCAAAACGACCGTGTTCCTGTCCGACATTGCCAACTTTGGCGCTATGAACGAGGTTTATGGCACTTTCTTCTCCGAAGGCAGCTATCCGGCTCGCTCCGCATTTGAGGTTGCCTGCCTGCCCAAAAATGCTCTGGTGGAAATCGAGATCGTTGCCACGGTCTGATTGCCTGCGCTATATCACATAGAAAA
>JAHHRK010000104.1 GCA_020025795.1 Faecalibacterium sp.
TCATTCTTTTCTCTAAACTCTTTCTAACGGAGCCGGGCACAACTTGTGCCCGGCTTTCCGTTGTTACAGCTGCGCAGCAGTGGTACAATAGCATAAAAGAAAAAAGAAAATCGGAATGAGAAGGGGCCCCGGCATGAATGAGCACAAGATGAATCGGTTCACCCGTAAAATGGTGAGCCTGCTGCGCAAGCTGAACATTTATCCCCGGTTGTTTTTGATGTTCTGCTGTTTGATGATCGCTTCGACCGCGTTTATTACGCTGTTTAATCAGACCAGCTATTCCCGCGAGCTGGAAAGCAATACAGTGAAATATCAGGCGGTCCTGGTGCAGAATGCAATGCTGAAGCTGCAGCAGAAAAAAGAAAGCATCGAAAAAAGTCTGATGAGTTTTACGCAAAATGACCACGTTTTGCAGGCAATCGAGCAAAATGTCCAGATTCGGCAGAAAGAAGATCTTTCCGACGATGTCTGGGCAAAAAAAGCCTTGAAAAACAGCGAAGTGATTGAGCATGCACTGGTGGCGATCAAGCAGAAAATGCCCGGGATTCGTGCGGTGCTTCTGATTGCTGGAGAAAACCAATACGGAGTTTCCAACATACAGGGCAGTGTGCAGGCTCCCTTTGTACGGGATTTGGATCAATTTCACGAAAGCGATATCTATCGGCAGGCCGTGGCTGCTGCCGGATACCCGTCCTGGCAGGATTCGTTTCAGGAAACGCCACAGCTGTTTTTTGAGAGTAATGAGGGTTCGTTTGGCATCATGGGATGCCTGACCCTTTCGTATCAGCTGTACAGCACCAAGTCCAGAGAGCCGCTGGGCGTGTTGGTTTGCTGTTTTCCGCCCCAGTACTTTACACAGGCACTGAGCGAATATTCCACAAAGGCTGGTGGCAACACCTTTCTTCTGGGCGAGAACGGACTTTTGGAAGGCATTGCGGCAGGTCTTTCGGCACCGGCTTTTCCCCAGGAGAGAAAGCCACTGTGCAATGTGATTTTTGGGCAGAGCCAGGGCAATTTTACTGTTACAAATAACGAGCGGGAGTTGCTGGTCAGTTTTTGCGGAATGGAAGATTTCCCGGTTCGCGTTGCAAACCTGACCTATCGGGATGTGGCGCTGCGGCCGGCGAAAAAGCAGGAGGAAATCAATTTCTGGGTTTCTTCAGCTGTAATACTGGTGGGTGCGTTTGGCTTTTATATTACGGCGACCAGCGTGGCCTATCCGGTAAAACGGCTGATCCGCACCATGAAGAAGGTGGGCGCAGGTGATTTCAATGCCATGTACAAGGCCGAAAGCCGGGACGAGATTGGAACCCTGTGCCGTGAATTTGACCACATGGTTTCGGATATGAAAAACCTAATCGACAGAGTTTATGTATCGGAAGCCAGAGAACGAGAGCTGGAACTGGCCAAAAAGAGCGCAGAACTGAACGCACTGCAAATGCAGGTGAACCCCCACTTTTTGTATAATACACTGGATATGATTCGCTGGGAGTGCATGTACGAAAACGGCGGCGAAAGCCCGGCTTCGGACATGATTGAAAAGTTCTGTACGCTTTTGCGCATGACTATTAAGGGTGACCGGCAGAAAGAAACAGTTGCAGACAGTCTGCTGCACGCTACGACCTATTTGGATGTGGTAAATTTCCGGCACACCAATAAAATCGGGCTGGAAACTGAATTCGACTTTGCACCGGATGCCTACCTGATGCCATGTCTGTCGTTGCAGCCGGTTTTGGAAAATGCAGTGCGGCACGGTTTTCAGGGAGAAAACAAAGCGGAAAGTATCATTCGTATCCATGGCGTAAAAACTGCGCAGGGAGATTTGCAGTTGACGGTTACGGATAACGGACACGGCATGAATGCAGAGCAGCTGGCGGCGCTGCGCATGAGTCTGGAGGAGACACCAAAACAAACGGGTAAATCAGGTATCGGACTGCGGAATGTGCATCAGCGGTGCAAGCTGTGGTATGGTGAACAGTACGGGATTCAAATCGACAGCAAGGAAAATGTGGGCACGATGGTGCGCTTGACGATCCCCGCGGAAGAAGCTTTTGGAACGGAGGAAATCGGTGTTGTATAAGGTATTGCTGGTAGACGATGAGGAAATGGTCACACAAGGTCTGTCTCGCTTTGTGAAATGGGAACAGGCTGGATTTATGGTTGCGGGAACAGCAGCCAGCGTAGCGGGCGCTTTGGATTTGCTGGAAAAAGAACCGGTGGATCTGGTCATCACAGATGTGCAGATGCCGGGCCAGAACGGACTGGATCTGATTGAAATTCTGAACGAACGATACCCCCAAATAAAAACCATTATTCTGTCCGGTTACAGCGAGTTTTCGTATGCACAGAAGGCAATTCGGCTGGGTGCACTGGATTATCTGACCAAGCCTATCAATTTCAGTGCCATGATGGATTTGCTGCAGCAGGTAAAGGAAAAGCTGGATGAAGAAAAGCGCCAGAGTGGTCAGGATGACCAAATGCGGGAACTTTTATCCAACACGATGATTCTGAATATTGCCAATGACCTGCCCTATGAGCAGGCACGTGCTGCGCTTTGTCTGAATATGCAGTGCCCGGTCCGCGCGGTGCGGTTGTCGGTACGCAATCAAAGCGATGTGTCAGAAGCACTCGTTCAAACGCTGAAGGAACGCTTTGCGCCCTGCCAGGTGGTTTCGCCGGCTGGAGGAGAATTGCTGTGTGTACTAGAAGACACGCGAGATATGGCACAGCTGGATGCGGCGCTGAATACACTGGCTGCAGAAGAACCGCCGCTTTGCATCGGCGTTTCCCAGGAAGTATCCAGCTATCGTCAATTGCGCATGGCATTTTTACAGGCAGGCAAGGCCATGCGCTATCAGAAAGCCCGCAGCAGTGCAGGCGTGATGCTGTACGAACAGGTGCGCGAGGTGTTCTTCAGTAAAGGAGAAGAAGGCGACAGAACGGTGGACGAACTGGTCAAGCTGATTTCTGCACCGGAAGACCGACCGCGGCTGATCGAAGAAGTGTTGCAGGCAATCTCGACACTGGAAAGCCGCGCAGATTTTTCCATGACGCGTGCCCAGCAGTTCTGCACAGAATTTCTGGTTGAGTTGGATACGCCCATTCAGGCTTTGGTGTCGCAGGATTTTCCGCGCCATGTGCTGCTGAGCGAAATTTTGATCGATGTACTAAGCGCAAAATCTTTGACAGAAATCAAAGGATACTTGGTACATTATCTGGAGCGTATATTACAGGAGCTGCGGCAGGCGGACGAGGCAAAGCAGGCAGGCGAGCTGAGTGATCGTGTGAAACGCTACATTCAGGAGCATTTTGCGGAAAACCTGAGCCTGGCTGTGCTGTCGGAAATTTTCTATGTGTGTCCGACCTACTTGAGCCGTCTGTTCAAGAAAAAGATAGGGCTCAACTTTGTGGATTATCTGACTGCGCTGCGCATGGAGAAGGCAAAGGAGTTTTTGGCCAATCCTGATTTGATGATTTACAATATCTCGGAAATGGTAGGCTACGAAAACCCACGCTATTTTTCCCGCTTGTTCAAAGAAGCAACCGGATATAGCCCCCAGGAGTATCGTAACCGCCTGCGCAATGAGGACAAATAAAACAAAAAGAGACTTACCAAACGGTAAGTCTCTTTTTTGGTGCGCCCGACTGGATTCGAACCAGCGGCCTTCAGAGTCGGAGTCTGACG
>JAHHRK010000105.1 GCA_020025795.1 Faecalibacterium sp.
GTGTATCGCCGATGAAAACCGGCTTGGCAAATTTCGAATCCACCTGGTGCAGCAGGCAGTGCTCACCGGGCAGGTAAACGCCTGCCAAAGTGGAAACCATGCTGGCGCCCAACATTCCGTAAACCACACGGCCGGGATACCCACGGCCTGCGGCATAATCCGCGTCCATGTGAATGGGGGAGCAGTCGCCGGTGATGGCATAGAAATGCTCCATCATTTCCGGGGTGACGGTTACGGTGAACTGCTCGGTGCGGCCTTCGGTCATTTCATCAAAGGTGTAGCTGTTAAAGCTGCTCATAAAACCCTCCTGATATGATAAAACGCACATCACATACCGCGATGTGCGTTTATGCTTTTTGATTAGCCGACCAGACGAGCAATCAGGTCCAGCAGGTCGCCAACGTTCTGCAGGCCGCGAACGTCCTCCAGCTTGAACTTCAGACCGAACTTCTTTTCAATAGCGGTCAGCAGATTGATCTGCTCCAGGCTGTCCCAATCCTCGATGTCATCAGCGCAGGTGGAACGGTCGATGACCAGTTCTTCGTCGTCAAAGTTGTCACGGAAAATTTCCTGAACGTCAGCCAGAATTTTCTGCATTTCCATAGCAGCAGTCTCCTTTATATATATCAATCTTAGTCTACCCGCAGAGTTTCCATTACGTCACACTGCGGCTGATAGTCGGCGGGAATCACAAATTCGTATTCCTTGTTGCCGGCTTCGTCTTCGCTCTTCAGCTCAAAGCCGATTGTAGCATAAAAATCCTTGACAAGCAAGTTCTTTGCGGTGGGATAATAGTGACCGCGAATCACCTTTACGCCCTTTGCCTGTGCATCCTCCACCAGCTTGTCGAACATGGCCTTTTCCAGATCACGCTTCAGCACACGGCAGCTCATGACCCACAGATCAATGTCCATGGTTTCGCCTGCCACATGACCGATCACGTTGGCAATGATGCCGTTGTCGCCGAACTTGTCCACCAGACGTGCGTACAGGGTCACATAGTTCGGATCACCAATCAGCGATTCGATCTCAGCGGCAGTGTAGCGGCGGGTGGTCAGGTTGAACTGGTTGCTCTTGTTGATCAGCTGGGTGATGCGCTCGGCGTGGGCGTTGTCAAAATGGCCGAACTCACCGCGCATTTCCAGGCTGCGCAGGTATTCGCTGTAATCGCCGAAGGAAGCCTGCATTTCGGCGCGTGCTGCATTCTGCTTGTACATGGCAACACGCTTCTGGTCGTCAGCGGACAGGTTGGTCACCTCGAAATAACCGCTGCGGTCGATGGAGTGAATGTACTCCTCCGGTGCGCCCAAATCAGGCACGGCAACGCCGGGCACCTGCTGGCGAATGATTTCACGCTCGGCCGGGTTGTCGTCGATAAAGACGAAGCTGTCGGGGAAGATGTTGATTTCCTTTGCCATGGCAACCAGGTTGTGGCTCTTGGGCTCCCAGTTTGCCTTGAAGCAGACGAAATCGTCCTTCTTCAGCACGCTGTCGGCACGGGCAAAACCGGCCACGGCGTTGGCTTCTTCGTTTTTGCTGTCCACGTTCAGCAGAACGCCCAGTGCGCTCAGCTCTTTCAGGTACTGCTGGAACTCTGCGTATGCCATGCCGGCAGGGGTTTCCATGCCCATGGTGATGCCTTCGGGGCCGTCGTCGCCAATGATGCCGCCCCACAGGGTGTTGTCCAAATCCAGAGCCAGAGCCTTTTTGTTGCGGCCCAGCAGGCTCTTGATGATGTTTGCCACGCTCTGTGCCAGATAAGGAATCTTATCCAGTGCACAGGGATACTTGTAAGCATACCAGGCAGTCTGATCGCTGAAAGCGTCCATGCCGTGCTGTGCCTGCAAATAGCACAGGTCGTTCAGGTACAGGTTGGGGGTTTCGTCCGCAGCCTGTGCCAGAATCTCGTTCACGCGGCGCACAAAACGCACATGACCGCCCGGATTGGTGGCTTCGGCGTTGCCCATGACACGGTAGGGGGGCAGCTCGAAGTTATTCAGGATAACCGGGCAGCCCAGTGCCAGACCGGCCTTTGCAGCCTGCAAAAAGCGGCCTGCTTCTGCCTGTGCCAGCTTTTCTGCGTCCTCGGCGGTGTCGCCGGGTACAGGCATGGCCTTCAGGTTGCGCATACTGGTGTGGATATAAATCACGTCCGGCGCAAACTGGGCCAGACTGCCGTCGTCGAAGCAGAGATTTTCATAAAACAGACCATACTGGCCCTGATAAAATTCCGGTGCAATGCCGTTTGCCAGCAGGTAGATTTCCAGAATGTCCTGCATGACGCCCACGGTAACGCCGCTCATAATAGCGACCTTTTTGGGCAGAAGATTTTCCTTTGCACGCAGCTCACGCTTGATTGCCCGCTTTTTTTGCAGGATCAAATCTGCATCAAAGGGATAGTCGAGAATATTGACAGCCATGGTTGTGCCTCCTGTGGATGTTTTTTCGTTCCTTATTAGTTATAGTTATAACAGAAAAGGCACCCTGCCGCAAGCAGAATTCCCGTTTATAACCCCAAATCCTCCAAAGTGTGCTGCAATGCGGTATCGCCGCAAACGTGCCAGCCAACCTTGAGCCGCAGCGCGTCACACGCCGGCAGAAGGTTCACATAAATGTCATGAATCGCCAGAGGTGCGGCGGCTGGGTCGGGAGAATCATACACGGCAATGCGCCCGCCGCAGTCGCGCAGCCAGTATTCCGGGGTGGGCGCAGGCATGAGACGCATCTCACGAGAAGAAAAAAACGGCGTAAGCATGAGAAAAACTGCCAACAGAATACAAAACGTGCAGAAACCCATGATAATATAAGAACGTGCAGAATGATGCATCGCGCAAAACCTCCTTTTGCGGAAAGTATGGGCAGGAGATACGGTTTTCATCAGTTGATTTTGTAAATATCCGCCAGCTGGGGTTTGTACAACGCTGGAATTTGTGGTATACTACGGTAATGGTTAATATGCCATTCTACGCACTGTGCCCGCAAAGCGTGCCGAAGCAGGCCGCAGGCGTGAATATGAAATTGTAAAATTAGACTGATTACAAGTCAGAAGTTAGGAGGCGGTCGCTATAGCTACTCAAGAACCGCGCCGGATTCATCGCAGCGGCGCAGATCCGCAGCCGGCGCCCAAAACCGGAAAAACAACCAGTAGAAAGCGTAAAAGCAAGAAAAAACATCCGTTCCTGACAGGGCTGGGCCGTGTAATTGCGGTCTGCTTCTGTGTGGGTTTGATGGCCTGCTCCGCAGCAGCGGTGTGGGTTTGTAACTATGTCACTACCGCTACGGCAGAAGATAAGCTGCTTTTGAACCTGGACAACCTGGAACAGAGCCAGTCCAGTATCGTTTACAAGCAGCACTATGATGCAGAAGCGCAGGGCGTGGGGGACTGGTACGAGTCCACTGTGTTCAAATCGCCCAACAGCCACCGCTTGAAGGTGGAGCTTTCCCGCATCCCGGAGAATTTGCAGAATGCATTTATCTGCACCGAGGATAAAAGCTTCTGGACACACCATGGTGTGAACTTTAAGCGTACCCTGGCGGCTGC
>JAHHRK010000106.1 GCA_020025795.1 Faecalibacterium sp.
GGGGGAGTTCTATGCGCACCGGTACACGGGTAGAGCTGGGGCTTTTTGATGTGACCGCCAAAGGCGACAGCGCAGCGTCCAGCACGGATGCACAGCCCTGGGGGAATCTGGCGGAAGATCTTCGTCTGGAAGAACGCCCACCGCAGCCCAAATACGGCACGCTGGAGCATAAACAGTTTCTGATGGACGGTAGCTTTACATTGTTCCCGGATGCGCCGCAGGGCCGCTTCTGGGGGCTGTGGAGCAAACAGCAGAGCGGACCAGACGGGCGCTTTGCCGTGCCGCCCGTGCTGGAGGTGACGTTTTCCCAGCCACACAGCTCGGCCGGTATTACGCTGCACTTTTACGAGCCGACCCAGGACTGGGCCAGCGAGGTCGATATCCAGTGGTACAGTGCAGCAGGTCAGCTGCTGGCCAGCGCACGTTTTCGGCCGGATGCGCCGGATTACTACTGCCGCCGCAAGGTAGAAAACTACCAGAAGCTGCGCATCACCTTTTCCGCTACCAGCAAGCCCGGACGATATCTGAAACTGGACGGGCTGGATTATGGTGCGGCGCTGATGTTTCAGGGTGAGGATGTTGTGCAGGCCAATTTGCTGGAGGAAGTGGATGCGCTTTCCAATGAAATTTCCATCAACACGCTGGAGCTGACTTTGTTCAATCGGAACGGCGAATTTTCCAGCCTGAACCCGGACGGTGTGTTTGATGTGCTGCAGGACAAGCAGCGGTTAACCGTTTGGGAGGATGTGCGCCCATCTGCTCGGTCCAATGATGTGGTCAGCCACAACATGGGTACGTTTTATCTGTCCGACTGGAAGAACCCCAGCGATACGCTGGCCAGGTTTTCGGCCACCGATGCAGTAGGGCTTTTGGATGGAGATCCTTTTGACGGCGGTATCTATGATACGACGGCCGGCAAGCTGGCGGCAGAAATCCTGAATGGCTACGCCTACGAGTTGGCACCGGAACTGGCGGCGGAATCCGTAAAAGGCTATCTCCCGGCGGGCAGCCGCAGAGGTGCGCTGCAACAGCTGGCGTTTGCGCTGGGGGCCGTGGTGGACTGCTCCCGCAGCGACAAAATCAAGATTTATCCGCCGCCGGAACGTCCCAGCAGCCTGATTCCCCACAGTCGCAAATTTACCGGCGGTGAGGCATCTCTGCGTGCGCTGATTACCGGCGTATCGGTTACGGCGCATCAGTATCATTTGCAGACCGAAAGAGAGCAGCTGTACAAAAGCGACCTTGCAGAAGGCACACACCGCATTGCTTTATCTGATCCGGCCGATAACCTGCAGGCAGAGGGCGGTGCACTGTTGGAGTGGGGCAACAACTTTGCTGTGGTCAAGGTGACAGCGCCTGGGCAGGTAATTCTTACCGGCTGCCGCTATGCAGATACCAAAACGGTGCTGCACAGGCAGGCGGACGGGTTACCGCCGAATGCAAAAGTCAACGAAAA
Organism: Faecalibacterium sp.; assembly: GCA_020025795.1. Lineage (GTDB taxonomy): Bacteria > Bacillota > Clostridia > Oscillospirales > Ruminococcaceae > Faecalibacterium. Next base: position 1,457 of record JAHHRK010000106.1, read on the forward strand.
AACTGTGCAGGAAGCCACACTGGTTAGTCCGGATCGAGCCGATGCCGTGGCGCAGCGGATGCTGCGTTACTACGCCAATCGCTGCGAGCTGTCGTTCCAGATGGTGGCCGGGGATGAGGCACTGGCTGATATGCTGATTGTGGAGAGCTTCGGCCGGGAAAACGTGCGCGGTCAGCTGGAGCGGATGGAGTTTGACCTTACCGGCGGTTATCTTGCCGATGTGAAACTGGTGGGTCGGCAGGTTCCGCACCCGGCGGATATTTACACTGGTGAGCTTCATGCAGGAGAGGAGGTGCTGATCTAATGGCATGGCAAACGCCTGTCTTTGACCGAACCGCAGCGGATGTGGCTGCCGGTGCAGAGAAATGTTATTTCTCGCCGGAGCTGCTCAGCCGGATTGAGGGAAATACGAGATATCTGGCACAGCTGAACGGCGTATCGCTGCCTGGGACCCGAAACTGGTCGGAAACGGACTTTTTGACACCTAACCAGATGCGGCGGATTCTTGCGGAACTGGAAACGGTACGCACTGCCTGCAGGCTGCCGCTCGGTCTGTGTCCGGTGCCTGCATTTCCGGCAACCACCTGGCAGGCCGTGAACGATATTGAGCGGCTGCAGTGGAAGCTGCATGACATCTGGCAGCGAAACCAGGCAGAAGTGTTGTATGTAGAGGAAGCCTATACAGGCGAACAAATAGGAGTGTTGTAATGGCTTTTTTGAAGAAAATCTGGAAGAAGCGGCGGTGCGAATATCCGAACCGCCGCAAGCTGACACAAGTACCCGGCAAACCAAACGAAGTGGATGTGGTGCGTGCGGAAGGTGCAGTGCTTGAGGAAGGCGACCTGCTTGGCGTAGACAACCTGAACGACCTGGAGCAGCGCATTCAGGACGGTTTTGCCGAGAGCCGCATCTACAAGGCAACCTTTTTGCTGGATGGCTGGCAGCAGTCTGGCAGCCAGTGGACGCAGACGGCCTCTTGTACGGGCATGAAAGCCGAATATGATACAGGAGCGCCGTGGACGTACAAGAGCGGAAATCAGACGACCGACGCGGAGCTGGTGGCAGGTCTTAACCAGATCTGTGCAGGAAAGCTGGAAACGGTAACGAATGGAATGAAAGCTACTGTTCCGCACAAGCCAACCTGTGACGTGCCGGTGTATGTGCGGCGTGTGTCGGTGTAAAGGAGCATGTCTATGTTTTTTACGAAAAAGAACTGGAAAAATCGCCAGTGCGAATACCATAACCGCCGTAAGCTTGTAAAGGTTGCAGGAAAGCAGGATGAGTACGAGGTTACGCGAGTGGAAGGCTTGGTGATGGAAGAGGGCGATGCCTTCGACCAGACCAACATGAACGATATGGAGAGCCGTATTGCGTCTGGTTTTGATGCAGTGGGAAAAGAGCTTGGCGGGAAAGCGTCTGAAAAAGATGTGCAGACAGCACAGCGGACAGCGGATAATGCGGCACAAGCTGCACGAACTGCACAGCGCACAGCAGACGATGCACTGCCCAGCAGCAGCGCACAGAATTTCCTGCGCGTGGTTTCCTGGGATGCCAGCACAGGTACGCTCCGGACCACAAAGGGGGTCTGAAGCATGGCCTTTTACATTTCCGGCAGCAAAATGAAAAGCATGACCTATGCCGGCGCGAAGGTCAAAAAATGGATTCATGATAACGTGGTGGTTTATGTGGCATCCAAAACCCTGTCCAAGAAAGTGACGTACCACACCCACGGCAACACCTTCACCCTCAATTGGGATACTTTGAGCGCGAAAGGGTTTACGAAAGCGACGTATACGTTCACGATTGCAGGCACAGAGGACCTTGACGGTATCTTCTTCGTTGGAATCGGCACAAGCGCCGCCGCACCGCCGCACACTGCGGTGGATGCACCAGCAGGCAGCATCGTGAACCAAAAAAGTACCAATGGAAGCAATGTGGGCACCTGGACAGGGGAAATCCGGCTGCGCGAAGACACAACATACTATGTGTATTTGGGTTCTTACTACGCAGCGGAGCGCCCGTCTTATGTGTCCGCTACGGTCGTGTTTGAGTGAATGGAAAGGAAGG
>JAHHRK010000107.1 GCA_020025795.1 Faecalibacterium sp.
CAGGTTCTAATGGCCGCGAGGTTGTGGAGGTTCAAGTCCTCTCATCCGCACCAAAGGCATCGATCGAAAGATCGATGCCTTTTTGTTTTATTTCAGCCGGAGAAGCAGTTTGTCAGGAAAATCCGACGGAATGTGCTGGAATCGTTGACAAATGCACTCGGCTGGGCTACACTTTTCATGTGCCTTTGATTTATATTATAAGTAAGGGGCAGAATGTGCCGGGCGCCAGCCCAGCAGTTTTCAACACGGTGCGGCAGCCAGCCGCGCACGAAAAAAGGAGAAAGCATTATTATGGAACATCGTGAAAAGACCCTAGACATGATCGTCAATCTGTGCAAGAACCGCGGCTATGTGTTCCCCGGTTCTGAGATTTACGGCGGTCTGGCCAACAGCTGGGACTACGGCCCCCTGGGCGTTGAGTTCAAGAACAACGTGAAAAAAGCATGGCTGAAGAAGTTTGTACAGGAAAGCCCCTACAACGTGGGTCTGGATGCAGCAATTCTGATGAACCCGGAAACCTGGAAGACCACCGGCCACGTGGCAAGCTTCAGCGATCCGCTGCTGGACTGCAAGGCATGTAAGAGCCGCCACCGTGCAGACAAGCTGATTGGTGATGTGCACCCCGACGTGAACGTGGATGCTATGAGCTTTGACGAGATGGATCAGTTCATCAGTGAGCACGAGGACGTTGTCTGCCCCATCTGCGGCAAGCACGACTTTACCCCCATCCGTAAGTTCAACCTGATGTTCAAGACGGCAATCGGTGTTACCGAGGACAGCAGCTCTACCTGCTACCTGCGCCCCGAAACCGCACAGGGCATCTTTGTTAACTTTGCCAACATTCAGCGCACCACCCGCCGCAAGCTGCCCTTCGGCGTGTGCCAGGTTGGTAAGGCATTCCGTAACGAGATCACTCCGGGCAACTTTACCTTCCGTACCCGTGAGTTTGAGCAGATGGAGTGCGAGTTCTTCTGCAAGCCTGGTTCTGACCTGGAGTGGTTTGCATACTGGAAGGACTTCTGCTTCAATTGGCTGAAGACTCTGGGCATCAAGGAAGAGCACCTGCGTCTGCGTGACCACGAGCCTGCAGAGCTGGCTTTCTATTCTCGTGCTACTACCGATATCGAATATGCCTTCCCGTTCACCGAGTGGGGCGAGCTGTGGGGCATTGCTGACCGTACCAACTATGACCTGGGCCGCCATCAGGAAGCTTCCGGCAAGAGCCTGGAGTACTTCGACCCCGAAACCAACGAGCACTACATTCCTTACGTCATCGAGCCTTCTCTGGGCTGCGATCGTGTTGCTCTGGCTTTCCTGTGCGAAGCATACGATGAAGAGCACATGGTGGACGCTAAGGGCAAGGAAGACGTGCGTGTTGTTATGCACCTGCATCCGGCTCTGGCTCCCTTCAAGTGCGCTGTGCTGCCTCTGAGCAAGAAGCTGGGCGGCAAGGCTATGGAGATTCGCAACGAGCTGAGCAAGTACTTCATGGTCGACTACGACGACGCAGGCTCTATCGGCAAGCGTTATCGCCGTGAAGACGAAATCGGCACTCCGTTCTGCATCACTGTTGACTTCGACACCGTTGGCGACGAAGCTAAGGGCATTGAGGCAGACAACTGCGTCACCGTGCGTAACCGTGATACCATGGAGCAGGTGCGTATGCCGATCAGCGAGCTGAAGAACTACATCGAGCAGCAGATTCAGTTCTGATTGATTCCCATTCCGTAAATAAAAATCCCGGCAGACAAATGTTCTGCCGGGATTTTTTTGTTTGTAAAATTTTTTGCCGGGGTTGACCCTTTGATTTTCGGGGAGTATAATCAAATTATAAATAGCATATGCCATAAATAAAAGGGGGATGCACATTGCCGAGACCCAGAAAATGCAGACGTGTATGCGGCTTGCCGGAAAATCGTGGTTTTGTACCGGAAACGATCGGTGCAGAAGCGGCAGTCGTGCTGAATGTGGACGAATACGAAACGCTGCGCCTAATTGACAGGGAAGGTCTTTCCCAGGAGGAGTGCGGCACTTACATGGATATCGCCCGTGCCACGGTACAGCAGATTTATCAGAGTGCGCGTAAAAAAGTAGCGGATGCGCTGGTAGAAGGTCGGCCGCTGCAGATTGCCGGTGGACACTATCGCTTGTGTGAGGGTGAAGAAGTTGCAGGCTGCTGCGGCAAATGCTGCCGAAAGCGTGCCTGTAATCGACAGAAACAACAGGAGGAACGAAAAATGAAAATCATGATTCCGCTGGACGAAGATAAAAAGAGCGTTTGCCCTGTATTTTCGCGCGCACCATACTTTTTGTGCGGTGATGAAAGCGGTGCAGCTGTTTTGGAAAATCCGGCTGCCAGCGCACAGAGCGGTGCAGGCTTACAGGCTGCACAGTTTGTGGTGGATCAGATGGCAACCGCTGTGGTAACGATGCGTTGTGGCCAGAATGCTGCTGACATCTTCCAGGAAGCACAAATCAAAATTTATGAGGCAGATCGCGCCAAGGACGCAAGCGAAAACCTGACCGCTTGCCAGGGGGGTACGCTGGCGGAGTTGACCCACTTCCACGCCGGCTACCATGGTATCCGATGAAAATTGCGGTACTGAGTGGCAAAGGCGGCACAGGCAAAACTTTTGTGGCAACGAATCTGGCAGCGGCAGCGGGTCCTGCCGTATATGTGGACTGTGATGTGGAAGAGCCGAACGGTCGGCTGTTCTGGCAGCCGGAAGATGTGCGCTGCACCGCAGTGAATACAAAGCTGCCCAGCTTTGACGGCGAAAAGTGCGTAGGCTGCCGCAAATGCGTGAACTTCTGCCGCTTCCATGCACTGGTCTTTTTGAAAGGAAAGCCGATGCTGTTCCCGGAGGTTTGCCACAGCTGCGGCGGCTGTGATTTGGTTTGTCCGGTTGGTGCTGTTACGGAACAGGACAAAGAAGTGGGCCATCTGGAAATTGGCAAGCGCGGCGAAGTGTCTGTGGTAACCGGTGTGCTGAATCCCGGCGAAGCAAGCGGTGTGCCGGTGATTGCTGCGGCACTGGATCAGGGCAGAAAACTGGGAAAAACTGTGATTGTGGACTGTCCGCCGGGCAGCGCCTGCCCTGTTGTGGAAAGCGTTTCCAAGGCAGACCGCTGCGTATTGGTCGCAGAGCCTACGGCATTCGGATTTGATAACTTCCGCATGGTGTATGAGCTGGTTCGCCTGCTGGGCAAGCCTTGCGGCGTGGTCATCAATAAAATGGATGAGCCGTATCCGCCGCTGGAAACCTTCTGCCAGGAGCAGAATTTGCCGATTTTGGCACGCATCCCGTATGATGCGGAGGTTGCGGCCAGCGTGGCAGACGGACAGATTTTGGCATATCACGATGCCAAAACAATGGAACTGTTTCGCCAGATTGTGGACCAGATCGGAGGTGCCGTTCAATGAAGAGACTATTGATTTTGAGCGGTAAAGGCGGTACCGGAAAAACTACCACGGCAGCGGCATTTGCCTATTTTTCCGGCGCAAAG
>JAHHRK010000108.1 GCA_020025795.1 Faecalibacterium sp.
TCACCACACCGATCTGGCTTTTGCCCTCACCACCCTTGCCGATCAGCATGAGCATTTTCTGGCCTTTGGTGGACGGAATCAAGCAGTAGCCCAGATATTCCTGTAAGGTGGGAATATCCTCCGACTCCAACAGTTCCGAAAGAAAACGTAGCCAGTATTCCGATGCAGGAGCATCTGCCCGATAAGACACCGACAGGCGATTGCCGCAATACTCTTTTTCCTCTATGAATGTACCATCTAGAAAATAAGTGCCGTTCGCCACATGGATGCGGTCACATTGCAGGGGCAAAGGGTCTGCGTATGCTGCCAGTTTCAACGCCTTGAGTACCTGCCCCACCGTCTGTGCAACCTTGGCATGAAGCCAGGGCGAGATTTCCTCATAAATCGTCCGCTTCAATTTGCTTTCATCCGGCAGCTGTCCATCCACGGTATAAAAGCGGTCGTTGATGCAGCGTATGGGATGTCGGGACAGAAAATCCTGGCAGTATTCCGGCTCGACGATTTTCCCTTTATCATCAATCCAAACAGGGGTGTTCATGGTATCGCTCCTCTCTCAGGCGGGCCTGTAATTTGCGGATGTATCCGTCTGCTGTTAGTCCGCTCACAACTTTGCTTCGTTCATAGGAATCGCCTTGCAGCAGGATGTCCAGTTGATACTCTGCCCAGGGCAGCCGGTGGCAGGCTTCCACAAACCGCTCGTCCAACACATCTTCCAGTGCTTGCGGCGCATATCGTTTTTCCCAATCCAAGAGCAGCCGCCGATACTCGTTCAAAACAGAAAAGCACAGCTGCTCGTTCTTACGGAGCTGCTGTGCTTTGGTATTTTGCTTCACTTTTCGGCGAATGGCTTCTGGCAAAGGCTTTCCAGTACAAGGTGAAAGTCCGACGCCAGTTTTCGGGCTGCATCATACAGCCGAAGATCAAAAAGTTTGGCGGCCAGGTCAATCAGATCCCCGTGTTCACCGCAGGCAAAACAGTGGTAGTGGTCATCCGATACATACAAGCTCGGATGACGGTCATTGTGGAACGGACACAGCGCCACGCCATGGGGATTGATGTCGATTCCATACGCCTGCGCTGCTTCCTGTGTGTTGATACTGGCTTTCACCACTTCAAACAGATTCATACAGATTCCCTGCATTTCCTTTTTGATGGGGCAGTTTTTTCACGCCTCTGTATAGGTTATGGGGAAAATCGAAAAAAACAGGCTAATGGCATGACAAGTCGTTTTCAAAAAACATGACAAAGTTTTCGCTGTGTGCTATTATGAAAATAGAAAAACATGACAGAAGGGAGAAGATGGATCAGATTATCAACCATGCGGTTTTATCTCTGGATTTTTGGCAGGACACCGTGACCTATGAGGGGTGTACCATGCCCGCTGGAACCATTGGCTGCGAGGTGCTGAACATCCCGGATAGCACCATTGAAAAGCTGGATACTCCTTGCAATGTGCTGAACCAGCTGCTTTAGGGGATGAACACCAGTTCCGTGGATATGGAGCTGCTGCCGCAGGTGCAGCAGGCCGCTGGCGAGATCATCTCCTTTTTGCAGGCCACACCGCCGTTCTCCCGCCTGAATCGAAGCTATTTTGAGCAAAAACTTGCAACCATCTTTTCCGAAGAATATATGGAGGATGCCAAAGCCTATTTGCAGCTCACTCACCAGGAGCAGCTAATCTGTGCTTTGACCAGGCAGCACGGCAAGGCAACAATGCTCGTCCGAATAGCGCAGGTGCTGGGGCATTTGAGTTATTCTTTGGGGCAATACAAAGAAGCCTTGACAAAACTTGCGGAGCGGTTGAATGAGCCAGGCTATGACCGTACCCTGGACGGTTATGCGGCGATGTTCGGACAGTCCTTCAAAGGTGAACCAACTCTGTCGTTGGATAGCCCGGCATGGATGACCCTGACCAATGCTTCGGTGCAGTATGTAGCCGCTATTCGCCCCGGAAAGATGGAGCCGCAGTTGGTCAAGCGAATGCACTATGTCTCCTTTGTGGGGATGTTCCGTTCCGACTTGTTTGGGGGGCTTTGCGTGGGCCATGCGCCCAAGAAATGCCCCATCTGCGTCAGATGGTTTCTTACCATTGACGCACGACATACCAAATACTGCGGCGGTCTGGCCCCCGGTGACCAGCATGGACGGACGTGCCGACAAATCGGCAATCTGAGAGGCCGGGAACAGCGGGAGCTTGCGGACGATCATCCCATCAAAGCTATTTATAACCGGCGGATGAACACCATCGTACAAAGCAAGCACCGTGGAAAACTGGATGACGAAACGGCAGCAACTATGAAAAAGCTGGCAAAAGATAAGATGCTCCGTGCACTTTCAGATCAGCGTTATGCCAGCACTGTCTATGAGCATGAAATGACCCAGCAGGCACTTTTGGAAGCAGTACGAAAGAAATAAGCAGCGAAACATCTGAAAGGCGGTGAGTGGAAATGGATGCAGCGTGGACATGGGAGCTGTCCGGCTACTGTGCCAAATACAGCTTTCTGACTGAATCCAAAGGCTTGACCATGCGGGAAGTGGAACACATCTTTCAGCTTGACCCGGAACCACCTGTTCTGAAAAATATGAACGACTACATCATTGAGGCTGTGCATAGCCGTGATTTGCGCTGTTTTTCCTTTTTCCTGCACCACTATGAGAACTGGCTCAATGGCCGTGTTCGCCGTTTCCTGCTGCGGGAGGGGCTGGATTGCTATGACCTGGAACGCTTTTTGGACTATAAAATGGGCTGTGTGCTTGCCATGCTGGACTGTCTCCGAGGATATGACCCCACACAAGGGGCAGATTTCCTGACCTATGCCTATCATTTTATCGGAAACGCCCTTTTAACCTGCCGGATGCAGGAGGAGGCCGGTTCCTTTGAAAATGTGGATGAGTACAAGGCTGTGCGTGGGATTGCATGGCTGTACAACCAGTCCGGCGAATCTGGGCAGGCGGCAATCCAGAAATATGCCCAGAAACATGGATGCTCCAAGAAAACCGCAGCGAAGTTTCTGGCACTGGCAAAACAAAACCGCAGCCGTGTTCCCTTCTATCAGACCGTGCAGGACGAAGACGGCGAAGAAACAGGAGAGGATGTCAGCTGGGATGACCACTGGGATTATACGGACATTCTTTGGAATAGTGCACAAGCCTTGAAAATACAACAAGCATTTGACAAGCTGAACTTCCGGGAGCAGACGCTGCTGGAAAAGCGACTGGCCATCTGCATGACTTGCGGGCGGGTCAGCCCCATCAGCACCCGTCTGACCTTTGAAGAACTGACAGTGCTTTTTGAGGGCAGCACAGCCAGCGGTGCGGAACGGGCCTACCGCAAGGCCGTGGAGCACTTGGCTTGCCTGCTGGCAGAAGCCGGGGT
>JAHHRK010000109.1 GCA_020025795.1 Faecalibacterium sp.
CGATTGGATTTCTTTTTCTCGTAGGCGCTCTTCATGAAGAAAATCAGATACACCACAAGGCAAATCAGGCTGAGCACCAGCACAACTTTGAAATAGGTGCCGGTGAGGAAGTTTTCCAGCTGTGCAATGGTATATAGCACCGAGTTGCGGTGCACATCCTGCCCAGCCAGCAGTTCCACCGTGCCGATGGGTTCGCCAGCCAGCATAAGCGTTACTGTGCCAACCACATCGCCTTGTTTGATGGGCGCATAAACGGTTTCGGGCAGATTGAAGGTTTTCTGTGTCACCGTAGTATCGCTGGTCGAAGGCAGAATGGTTTTCAAATCGTCGGCCGGATACAGTTTCAGGCTGTCGGTCTCGCTGGAATAGCCAACCTTGACTTCGCAGATGGGCAGGGCCGGGTCCAGTGCAGCTTGAATGGCAAAATTGTCGAATACCCAGTCCATCAATTTGCCGGTTTCATACAAGGCAGGACGCAGCGTGCTGTAACCATAATCGTCGCAAGTATAGGGGCTGTTCATCACGCTGAAAATGTAGGTGGAACCGTCCTTGTTGGCCCAGGATACCATGCTTTGGGTGTTGATGCCCTTGTCCGGATAAGCGCCCGAAACATCGGTTTTGCCGCCCATCATGGCTTTGCGGTAATACTGGGGAAATTGCCCCTTGATCAGCATTTTATTGGTACTGGTGATATAAAATGGGTTGGCGTGTTTGGTGTTGGCCGGCATTTGGAACTGATAGGAACCTGCGATTTCCACGAAAGCGTCGAAATCCATCAGGTACCGCAGAATCAAGTACATATCCTTTGCGGTGGTCAGGTTGCCGTCATCAATGCCGCAGGCATCGGTCCAGACGCTGTCACGCGCACCGATTTTACGGGAGAGCGCATTCATCTGGCTGTACCAACCGCTCAAATCGTTGCCGGACAACACATATGCAGTGCCCTGTGCAGCATCGTTGCCGTTTGGCAGAAGCATTGCGTATAGCATTTCCCGCAGAGTGTAGGTTTCACCTGCGCGTACATCGGCCGAAGTGGTTCTGAAAACATAGTCCGACACGGCGCTTGACATCTGGATCGGTGTGGTATCCAGTTCGTCTTCGTAGTGGGTCAAAATCAAAGCGGCAGTCATCAGCTTGGTCAGACCGCCGGCCTTGACCTGGGCTTCGCTGTTCTTTTCATAGACGATCACGTTGGTGTCCGTGTTGACAACGTAGGCAGATTCTGCCTGGACTGTGTAAGTGGTGCTGGGATCATAGCCGACTGCAAAAGCAGGAGCGGCGCAGGCAACGGCAACTAAAACCGCAAGAGCAATCGAAAAAAATCGTTTCATGTGGACATTTCCCTCAAAACAAGATAAAATATGGATCGGGGACAGAATCCCCGTTTATTCGTTCAATTCCGGAAAGCAATTCCCGATAATATATTTATTATAGCATAGCTGAACTCTTTGGAAAAGCCGCCCGGACAATTTTACATTTGGGAAATATTATGGTCCGGGGAGGATGCTACTATGATTTACATCACCGGTGATACCCACGGTGATTTGAGCCGCTTCAAAAAGGGTAAACTGTTTTGGCTGGGGAAAAAGGATACGGTTATCGTACTGGGTGACTTTGGCTTTTTGTGGGAGTGCACCCCCCAGGAAATGGCGCAGATTCGTTGGTTGAGCCAGCGCCGCTATAAGATTTTGTTTTTGGATGGCTGCCACGAGAATTTTGAAAAGCTGGCACATTTCCCCGAAACGGAGATTTTTGGCGGCAAGGCAAGACACTTGGGCGGCAATCTATATTATGTGCAGCGCGGGCAGATTTTAACAATCGAAGACAAAAAGCTGCTGTGCTTTGGCGGCGGTCAGAGCCATGACCGCTACGAGCGCGTAGAGGGCGAAAACTGGTGGCCGCAGGAAATGCCTACCCAGGAGGAAATGGATGCATGTACTCGCCTGCTGGACGCAGAAGGCAACCAGGTGGATTATATCCTGACCCACGACGCTCCCACTCGGCTGATGGATTTTGCCAGAGTGCCGGAGGAGGACCTGAACCAGCTGAATGACTACTTCGACCACTTGCTGAACACAGTAACGTACAAGCAGTGGCTGTTTGGCCGCTACCATCGGGACATTACGGTTTCGCCCAAGGCACGCTGTGTCTTTTTAGATGTGGTTTCGTTGAAAGATTGATACGATATTTGGCGTGAAGAACAATCTATAAGAAAAGAGCCGATGCATTCGATGGATGCAGCGGCTCTTTTTGTTTTAGGCGATTTACAATTCCACCAAACAATAGTTTTGTGTGGAAAACTATGGCAGGTATTTAATTCAATGCACCAGCACGGCGGAACATTTGCTCGACCAGAGCCGCCAGAATTTGATGTTCCGGATGCTGCAAGGCAGGATCAGCTGCCAGAATGGCGGCTGCTTCGTTTTGTGCCGCTTTCAGGGTGCGACTGTCTGTCATCAAGTCTGCGATTTTCAAATCCGGCAGACCATGCTGTCGGCTGCCGAAAAAGTCACCGGGACCGCGCGTTTTCAGGTCGTATTCTGCCACATCAAAACCGTTGGGGGTGTTGCACAGAAAATGCAGGCGCTCCTGCACCTGTTCGCTGTTGTGGTCGCTAACCAGAAAACACCAGCTTTCGGCTGCACCACGTCCCACGCGTCCGCGCAGCTGGTGCAAGGCAGAAAGGCCATAGCGCTCGGCATTTTCAATAACCATGACAGTGGCATTCGGCACATCCACACCGACTTCAATTACGGTAGTGGATACCAGTACATCCAGCTTGCCTTCTTTGAAGTCTGTCATCACAGCGGTCTTTTCCTTGGGTTTCAGTTTGCCGTGCATCAGACCCAGCCGACGATTGGGTAAAAGGGCTTTTGCCGTGTCTTCAAAGTAGGATTTCACGGCGTTCAAATCCTGGGTGGGATTATCTTCAATGGCAGGGCAGACGATATAGATCTGGTGTCCGGCCTCGATTTCCCTGTCCAGAAAACCGTATAAATCGCCCCGACGTTCGCCTTTCAAAAAACGTGTTTTGACTGGGGTGCGTCCGGGGGGCAATTCGTCCAGAACAGAAATGTCCAAATCGCCATACAGCAGCAAACCCAGCGTGCGCGGTATGGGAGTCGCACTCATGACCAGCACATGGGGCTGCTGTGCTTTTTCGTTAAGCAGTGCACGCTGGCGCACACCAAAGCGGTGCTGCTCGTCAATAACAGCCAGCCCCAGCCGATGAAATGTTACACCTTGGCTGAGGAGTGCGTGCGTGCCCACGAC
>JAHHRK010000011.1 GCA_020025795.1 Faecalibacterium sp.
GGCCAATGGCGTCCCTGGATTTGCGCTGCTTTAGATATTGCGCGTGAAAAAGGTCTGCACCTGCCCATCGTGTGCAATACCGGCGGCTACGAAACGCTGGAAAGCATCGAAGCCTGGTGCGGCTACATTGACATTTGGCTGGCTGATTTGAAATATGATTCCCCCACTCTGGCGGCGGAGCTGTCCGGTGCGGCAAATTATCCGCAGGTGGCGAAAGACGCCATCCGTGCCATGCTCCAGCAGGCCGGGCCGCTGGTTTACGATGAACAGGGCATCTTGCAGAAAGGCACTATCCTGCGGCATCTGGCAATCCCCGGCCATGTGCAGGACAGCCTTGCCGTGCTGGAAACCATCGCCGCACTGAAAGCGGAATTCCCGAACCATTTCCTGCCCAGCCTGATGAGCCAGTTCACGCCGTTTTACAAGGCAGCCGAACACGGCATCGGTCGGCGCATTACGACCTACGAATACCGCAAGGTCATCGACCGCGCCATCGAACTTGGCCTGACGGACGGCTATATGCAGGAAAAGAGCAGCGCTAAAGAGGAATACACGCCCAGCTTTGATTTTACAGGCGTATAAGCCTAGTATTGCCGCCTGTGGCGCAGGAAACCCACGCATACCAAAAAATAGACCGATGTGATCTGCCACATCGGTCTATTTTTATGCGAGAACTTACTTTTTCTCAAATTTCTTATCAAACTTTGCCTTGGGCTCTCTGGGCTTATCGAACTTAGGCGCATTGTAGTACATATAAATCTGGCAGGGAATCATGCCGTTGTACATCTTGCGGCGCTTGGTTGCGCGCTTGCCGTAATGGCTCTCGAACTCCATATCTGCCGTAATGACGTTCACGCCGGTGCAAGGATGCTCTTCCAGGCGCTGGCCCAGCGTGCGTGCCAGGCGTGCTGCTTCGTCCAGGCTGCCCAGGCGCTCGCCATACGGGGGGTTGGTCAGAACGATAGCTTCGGGACGTGCCACGAAATCAGCCACGTCTGCCACTTCAAAATGGCAGCGCTTTTCGACGCCTGCCAGCTTTGCGTTTGCGTTTGCCAGTGCAACTGCGTTGGGGTCGATATCGTAGCCGATGCCCTCAAAGCCTGCGTCCAGCTTTGCTTCTGCCAGAGCCTTCTGGCGCTGCTCTGCCCAAATGCCGGAAGGCAGGAAGCTGTAACGCTCTGCTGCAAAGCGGCGCTTCAGGCCGGGCGCAATGTTCATTGCCTTCTGTGCAGCCTCAATCACCATCGTGCCGCTGCCGCAGAACGGGTCTTCCACAATACTGTCGCGACGCACACGGCCGATATCAGCAATCGTAGCTGCCAGCGTCTCCTTGATGGGTGCTTCGGTGGAGTTGCGGCGGTAACCGCGCTTGTGCAGGCCATCACCGGTGGTATCCAGCATGATTTCGCACACATTCTTGCGCAGCGAGAAGCGAATCTTATACAGCGTGCCGCTTTCCGGCAGCGTAGAAACCTTATGGTAGTTCATCAGGCGCTTGACCACAGCCTTTTTCACGATGCTCTGGCAGGCAGGCACGCTGGACAGCTGGCTGGACAGTGAAGAACCCTTGACCGGGAATTCGGCATCCGCAGGCAGAATTTCTTCCCAGGGAATGGAGTACACACCGTCAAACAGCTCGTCGAAGGTGGTAGCCGGATAGGTCTTGAGCAGAATCAGCACGCGCTCTACGGTGCGCAGGTTCAGGTTTGCCGCAGCGATCATCTCTGCGCCGCCGGAAAACAACAGGCGACCGTCCGTCACGCGGATGTTTTCTGCGCCGATGCGCTTCAGTTCAAAGTTTGCAGTGGCCTCACAGCCAAAGTAGCAAGGCGCTACCAAATCGTATTTCGTCATCATTTTACTCCTGTCATTTCAGAAAAAGAGCCCGCCCCCGGCTGGGGCAGGCCCGATCCATTGCTTTGCTTATTTCCGACGGCTTCGATTACCATAGCCGCCGCGGCGGTTGTGGGGAGCATCGGCATTCAGAGAAGCCAGCTTGTCTTCGCTCTGGCTCTTGAATCGGCTCATCATGTCCTCAAAGCTCATATTTTCCGGCGTTTCCACCTTCTTGGGCTGCCACACGCGAGGTGCCTCATTGCGCGGTGCACGGCGCTGGCCGTTCGGGCGCTGGCCGCCGTTGCCACGATAATTGCCACGGTCGCCATTGCCGCGCTGTTCGGGGCGCGGCTCTCTGGGCAGCAGGCGCTTGATGGACAGTGCAATCTTGCCGTCCTCTGCGATGCTCATGACCTTGACCTTGACCGTTTCGCCCTCTTTCAGGACGGTGTTGATGTCCTCAACGAAAGAGTTGGACACCTCAGAAATATGAACCAAACCGCTCTTGCCTTCCGGCAGGGCTACGAAAGCACCAAAGCTCTTGATACCGGTAACCTTTCCCTCCAGAACGCTTCCTACCTCAATTGCCAAACTACAATACTCCTCTTTTAGAAAATGGATGCGTGCAAATTCCGCAAAGTTTCTGCACGCAAGGGTTTACTTGCCAGACATATCCACAAACACCCGTTCGTTGGGTGCTGCGTAATCATAGGTATCACGCGCCACGCGCTCCTGAATTGCGGCGTCATCGCTATCCAGAATACGCTGCAGCTCGGCATTCGATGCCTTTTGCTGATCCAGCTGTGCCTGCACACCGGACAGTTCCTGCTTTTTTGCCGCGATCATCATCAGGTCGGACACATAGGCCGCCGTCATCATAACGATCAGAACCATTCCGATCAGTACCGGGATGGCCGCAGAAAGATGCAGTTTTTTCTTTGCTTTTCTCTGCATATTGCCTCATGCCCCTTTCCTGTGCGGCAAGTGCCGGCAGCTTGTGTTACATATTTGAATTATACAACAAGACGCCGTTCTTTTGCAACTGTTTTTGCTTGCTTTTTCTGTGCGGCGGATGTTTTTTTGTGCGTCTGCCGACATTTTTTCGCCATTTGCGCAGTGCCATTTCGGCGCGGCGCTCTGCCTTTTTCTTTCCCGCGCACAAAATCTGCTCCACTGCCCACACGCCAACGCCCGCACAAACCAGCATGTACCAGCGAAAAACGCCAGCCTGGCTGTACCCGGCCGCGTAGCTTTGCAGCAGCAGCATACACAGCCCCGTGCAAAGAAAATCCGCACACGCCGCTGCCCCGCGCCAGCGGTACGGCAAACAGATGCGCACCAGCCCCACCAAAAGCCCCAGCCCCATGCAGTGGATCAAGTCCTGGCCAATTTGCAGGGGCAGATTCTGCGGCGGCATTAGTGCAGCAGCCTTTCCCAGAAGGAAAGTGCTGTTACACGCTCGGTGTAGGCCATGCTGTCCACCTGGCCTTCGATGATTACGTCGCCGGTTTCCAGGCTGACCTTGCGTACCGACAGCCCCCGGCCCTGAATCGTCAACGTTCCTTTGCTGGTATCCATTGCGGCGCTGGTTTCATCGCAATGCAGCATGCGCAGAACGCCGGTGGCGGTAAGGTGCGCTCTCCCGTCCAAAATGATCTGGTGCGGTAAGGTGCTTTGCACAGCCGGCTCCTGCATTCTCTGTTCCTTGGGCAAAAGAATCCCCCCTCTGCTTTATGTATACGGCAGAGGGGGGCTGAATTATGCCTCGCTGATGATTTCGTACATTTCGCGCGCAATATCCTTGGTACGCGGCTCTACATCGCTCAGCACACGCACCTTGATGGGGCGGTTGCCGAAGGTTACTTCGATTTCGTCGCCCACCTTGACAGCGTAGCTGGCCTTGGCCAGCTTGCCGTTGACGAAAATGCGTCCTGCGTCCGCAACCTCATTGGCTACGGTGCGGCGCTTGATCAGGCGGGAAACCTTCAAATACTTATCCAAACGCATGAAATATGCTCCCTCCGATTCAAAAGAAAACCCGCCTTGTAACCAAGGCGGGCGCAGTGTACAGATTACAGAGAATCCTTCAGAGCCTTGCCGGGCTTGAAAGCAACCGTGCGGGATGCGGGGATCATGATTTCTTCCTTGGTGCGGGGGTTGCGGCCCATGTGCTCTGCGCGCTCACGAACCTCGAAAGTACCGAAGCCGGAAACAGCGATCTTCTCGCCATTGTGCAGGGCGTCAGCCAGAGCTGCAAAAGCAGCGTTCACAGCCTTTTCTGCGTCTTTCTTGCTCATATCTGCGTCAGCAGCAACTTTTGCAATCAGTTCAACCTTAGTCATTATAATCTCCTCCGTTAATGTGGATTTTTTCTATCAGTTCAGGCTTGCGCCTGCTTACTGGCTTCTTTTGCAACACATTCCTGTGCAAAGCGGTCATTATACAGGGAAAGAACTTCTTCCGCGTCCATACCGGCGCTGCGCACCCAGTTCACGGCCTGGAATAAGTATTCGCCTGCTTTTGTACGCACCTGCGCTTCGTCAGCGCCCTGCACCAACTGTTCGGCCAATGCCTGCTGGGCAGCTTGTGCCTGGTGGCCAGCTGTTTCCTGCTCGCCGCAAACGCAGCCATAGGGCTGTGCGCGCTTTTGCAGTTTCTGTGCTTTCATCAGTGCGGGGAACGTTTTGGGTACGGTATTGATTTCGTCTGCCAGACTGCGGCGTCCCTTTTCCTTATTTTTGAGCGCATCCCAGTCCATTATTCCGTTTTGTTGCTGTTCCGGCGTTCCAAAAATGTGCGGATGCCGATAAATCAGCTTGCGGCACACTTCATCGCAGACGTCCGTAAAGGTAAAATTCTGTTTTTCCGCTTCCATGACGCAGTGAAAAACCACCTGCATCATCACATCGCCCAATTCTTCCCGCATCATAGCAGGATCGTCCGCGTCGATTGCTTCCAGCGCTTCGTAGGTTTCTTCCAGAAAGTTCTTTCGGATCGACGTGTGGGTCTGCACCTTGTCCCAGGGACAACCGGCTTCCGGGTCGCGCAACAGCATAATGATCTGGACCAGATCTTCTGCGGTATACTTTTCTTTTTCCGGATAAGCCGCCATGTTTTCCTCCCAAAGTGTTGCTGTCCCTTATTTTATCGCACAAGCGGCAGCATTGCAAGGTTTTCTCCATAAAAAAGGGGCTTGACAGCAACAAAATACCCGTGCCGACGGGCATCGACACGGGTATTGGTTCAAAATCAGACAAAATGGCTGTTTTTCAGCCCTTTTTACGCTTACAGCTGTGCGCCGCAGCGGTTGCAGAACAAAGCACCTTCCTGGACGGGTGCACCGCACTGAGAGCAGTAGCGGCCGGCCGGAGCCTGTACGTCTGCAAACGGATCTTCCGGAGCAGATACAGGCTCGGCTGCTGCTTCGTTGGCAAAGTCCACAACCACCTGCTCAGGTTCTTCATCGGACTGTGCAGGCTCATCCACAGCACGCAGCTGTTCGATTTCCTGTTCCAGCGCGCTGATGGTATCGATATACTTATCCAGCAAGGGCTGGTTGCTCTCACCGTTCTTTGCCAGGCTGTACACCAAAGCGCCCAGCTCGCGCTGTGCCTTTGCCAGCTTGCTCTGATCGTTCAGGATACGCGTCTCTCGCTTTGCACGTTCCGCCAGATCGTTAGCCAGATCCACACTCTTTCCGGCCATATCCATGCCGGCAGCTTTGATTTTGTTAAAGTCAAACTCAAATTTCATGGTGACACCTACTTTCTTGCGCGATGCGCAATCATAACCAGTTGAGGTTTTCATCATTATACCGCAGCTTTATCCCCTGCGCAATGTGCCAGCGTGTATTTTACAAACTGGTCATAAACTCATTCGTTATGGAAAGCCCCATAAAATTCTCGCAGCATACTGTCCTTGGGTACGCTGCTTACCGGGATCTTGCGCACGTCCGCAAACAAGGCTGCTGCCTGCTCCATTCGTTCGTAATACGGACAGTTCGGGTCCAGCATATGCAGTGCCTTATCCACCAGACCGGCCATCACGCCCAGCTCGTAGGTAAAGGAGGTATCCAGAATCAAATCTGCACGCGGCTTGTAGATGCGCACATACTGGTTTTCTCCCTCCAGCACGTCGTTCCACATAGCCAGCGTCTTTTCCGGGCTGTGGCCGCGTGTCATCATGTCGCGCAGCACACGGCGGCACAGGCGAATTTCTCGCGTGCTGATGGTGCGGATACCTTCACAGGCGTATTCCTCCCGCAGGCCGGCGTAAATATAAAACACGCCATCCTCCGGCAAAAGCTCCGTCAAAAGCGGATTCAGTGCATGGATCCCTTCCATGATGCACACACCGCCGTGCAAATCAATGTGCTGGCGATAATCTGCGCGTCTTTCGTGGGCAAAATCATACACCGGTGCATCCGTTGCGCCTTTTTCGTTCAGTTCAGCCAGACAGCGGTTAATTTCCGGCATATCCAGCGTGGCAGGACTTTCGTAGTCCTTGTTGCCGTTGGGCAGGATCGGGTAATTTTCCGCGCCGATGAAAAAGTTATCCAGGCTGAGCACCTGTGCAGGTGTGCCGCGCTGCTGCAACGTTTCGGCCAGTTCGATGCTGGTTGTGGTTTTGCCGCTGCTGGAAGGGCCTGTCAGCATGATGATTTTTGCGCCGGATTCCAGAATACTGTCGGCCGCCTTTTCCAAACGGCGGCGGTAAGCTTGTTCGCCGTCCCGAATCAGCTCGTCCGGCTGCATGGCAGCAATATTAAACAGGCTGATTTCCACCAGCCGCTTGGGGATCAGTTTCTTGCTCATAAAACGCAGTAACTCCTTTTTTCCGCTCCAGAATTTCATCAAAACGCTGGACATATTCCTGCGGATACTTGTAGTTGAAAATACGCTGAATTTCGCCGGGACGCACCAGCTTGGTGCTGCCGCCTGCGCCTGCGGAAAGGATGGCGTGGATTTCTTCCATGATGTAGATATTATAATATCCCTCATGGCCGGGTTTACACCAGCCCACGTTTTCCAGATTTTGCAGGGTGTTCTTCTGGCGGTACAGGTAATACGGAATGTAGCCTGCCTCTACCAGCAGATGGCATTTTTCCAGCATAGCGGCCACATCGGCGTATTCCTGGTCGGCCTGTCCCTCAATCATAATGCGGGAGGCGCGCTTCAGCGTCAGCGTATGCACAGTGATGTTCTCCGGGTCCAGTGCAATGGCGCGGCGCAGGCTTGCTTCAAAGCCTTCGACCGTATCACCGGGCAGACCGGCAATCAGGTCCATGTTGATGTCCTGATGGCCCACGGCGCGTGCTTCTTCGTAACAACGCACAATGTCCTCTGCCGAGTGCTTGCGGCCGATGTTAGCCAGCACCTGGTCCGAGAAGGTCTGGGGATTGATGGAAATGCGTGTTGCGCCTAGCTCCTTGATGATAGCCAGCTTTTCTGCATCGGTGCAGTCCGGACGGCCTGCCTCCACAGTGTATTCCAGCAGGTCGGACAGGTCGAAGCATTCCTTGACCGTTTCCATCAGCTGGCGCAGCTGCGGTGCCGACAGGCTGGTGGGTGTACCGCCGCCGATGTAAATGCTGCACAGATGCATGTGATTATGCTCTGCCTGGTCCCGAATGGCACGGATTTCCTCGCAAAGGTCGTCCACATAAGGCTGCACCAGCTTGCGGTCACGGTCCAGGTTGCAGCTGACAAAGCTGCAATAGCTGCAGCGGGACGGGCAGAACGGGATGCCGATATAAAGGCTGTAATATCGGTCGCCGCGGCCCTTTTCCAAGATATGCTCCTGCACGTTGGCGATATTGCGAATCATCTCAAATTTTTCGCGGGTGCAGTCAAAATGGTCGATAAAGTAGGATTCGATTTCTGCTTCCGATGCACCGCGTGCACGCTCGTCATGAATCAGGCGCACCGGGCGAACACCGGTCAGCTTGCCCCAGGCGGGACGAATGCCGGTTTTTTCCCGCAGCAAATCATATACCAGGCCAGCCAGTGCCTGGTCCTGTTTTACGCCTTCCGGCGGCAGCGGCGCAGTGCGGACGGTTTTTTCGCCGTTCTGCACCAGCACAGCCGTCATTTCTTCCGCGCCAAAATCAGCGCACACCGCATCTTCCGTTTCTTCCGGCTTTTCTGCCGTCAGCGGTGCCAGCGGAAAGAACAGCCGCACCAAATGCTCCACATCATAGCCGGAAGCAAGGCCTGTGATATAAATTTTCATGCAATCTCCTGTCAATCCTGACACATTACCGTGATAAAATAATTGTTTTCCATTTCATAGCCGTAGGTCGAAGTGCCTTCGTGTCCGGGCAGGACCTTGGTTTCGGCAGGAATCGGCAGCCGCTTGAGCTTTTTGCCGCTGGCAATCAGCTGGGGATAACTGCCGCCGTCCATATCGGTTCGGCCTGCGCCGCCGGCAAACAGCGTATCGCCGGTAAACAGGCAGTCGCCGCACAAAATGCACACGCTGCCGGGGGTATGGCCGGGCGTATGCCACGGGGTAAAGGTCAATTCATCCACGCTGATGGGCTGGTTTTCGGTATAGCCGCTGTCGCTTACGGTCAGCGGATACAGCCAGGGACTGTTCAAATCAGACGGCTCGCAATAGAGCTTTGCGCCCCACTGCGTGCGCAGCTGTTCGCCTGCGCCCACGTGGTCAAAATGTCCGTGGGTGCAGAAAATATGGGTCAGCGTTGCGCCTTCCCGGCTCAGAATGCGGTTATATTCTTCTGCCGAAGCCGCCGGGTCGATGATGGCGCCGTGGCCGCCTTCGGAAATCAGCAGATAGCTGTTTGTAAACAGCGGTGCCGGACCATTCAACTGAAAAAATTTCATGCTGTTACCTCTTCCATTCATCGGTGTCCATCACGATGGTAACCGGGCCATCGTTGACCAGCGACACCTGCATATCCGCGCCGAATTCACCGTGCTGGACTTCTTTCAAGCCCTGCTTGTTCATTTCTTCCAGGAACAGCTCGTATGCCTGGGTGGAAAGCGGCGGCTTTGCTGCTGCGATAAAACTGGGACGCATGCCCTTTTTGGTGTTGCCATACAGCGTAAAGTTGGACACCACCAGTGCAGAAAGCCCCAGTTCCTTGGCGCTGCAATTCAATTTGCCTTCCGCATCGGAAAAGATGCGCAGACCTGCACACTTTTCTGCCAGTTTGGGCACGATGTCCAGGCTGTCGGTATCCTTGATGCCCAATAAAATCATCAAGCCCTGGCCGATTTTACGCTCCGGGCCACCGTTTACCGACACCGAAGCCGAAGTTACACGCTGAATTACTGCTCGCATTTTATCCTCTCGTTACTGTCAATACATCTTTGATTTTCTTCAAACGGGTCACGACGGCCTTCAAATGTTCCGTGTTGGTGATACCAACCGTCAGGCTCATCGAAGCACAGCCCTTTTCCGACTGGCGTGCATTGATGGCATAAATAGGCACATGCATATCCTGCAATGCGCCTGCCACGTCGCCCAGCAGGCCCTCACGGTCCAGCACCGTGATTTCCAGTGTAGCCTTGAAATTCTGCTGGCTTTCTTCGGCCCAGCGCGCCTTGACCCAGCGGTCTGCATTGCTCGGGTCGCGCATACCGGCAATGGCATTGGCACAGATACGCTTATGGATTGAAACACCAAAGCCGCGGGTAATAAAGCCCACGATGTTGTCGCCCGGCAGAGGGCTGCAGCACTTGGCGAACTTGATGGGGCAGTTGTCCATGCCTTCTACAATTACGCCATCTGTTGCGTGCTGCGGCTCCACCGTAGTGACCTCAATCTTTTTCGGCTCGTCCACCGTGCGCAGCTTGGCATATTCTTCTCGCAGGCGCGGCAGGCAGTTTGCCAAAGTCAGGCCGCCATAACCGATTGCCGCATACAGCTCGTCCGGCGTATTTTTCCGCATTCGGCGAGCAACCTCATTGATATATCCGTCCCACTCGTCGTCCCGGACAAAAATCTGGTTGCGGCGCAGTTCCTTGTTCAACAGGTCACGGCCTTCGGCGATGTTTTCCTCACGGCACATCTTTTTGAACCAGTTGCGGATTTTGCTCTTGGCCTCACTGGTCTTGACAATTTTCAGCCAGTCGCGGCTGGGGCCTTTATCCACCGGTCCGGTGATGATTTCAATAATTTCGCCGGTATTCACCTGATGGTCAATGGGCACCATGCGGTTGTTGACCTTACAGCCAATCATACGGTTGCCAACTGCCGAGTGAATCGCATAGGCAAAGTCGATGCAGTTTGCGCCGGCCGGCAGATTGATGACGTCGCCCTTGGGCGTGAACGCAAACACTTCTTCCGGCAGCAGATCGCTCTTCAAATCGCGCAGCAGATTGCTTGCATCGTCCGACATACGCTGGTTTTCCAGCAGCTGACGCACCCAGGCCAAACGGGTATCCAGGCTATCCTGCGGAGCAGAAATACCTTCCTTGTAGCGCCAGTGGGCTGCGACACCGTACTCCGCCATTTCGTCCATTTCACGGGTACGAATCTGTACCTCAAAGGGAATGCCTTCGTGGCCGATTACGGTAGTGTGCAGGCTCTGGTAGCCGTTGGGTTTAGGGGTAGAAATATAATCCTTGAAGCGGTTGGGCAGCGGATGATACATATCGTGAATCAGGCCCAGCGCATTGTAGCACTCAGCCACCGTATCCAGAATGATGCGCACTGCATAGATATCGTAGATTTCGTCAAAGCTCTTGCTTTGCATATACATCTTACGATAAATGCCGTACACGCTCTTGACGCGTCGCTTCATGGTCGCGTTGGTGATTTCACTTTCCTGCAAACGCTTTTCAATATTGACGGAAACGTGGCTCAAAAATTCTTCGCCGTTTCTCTCGCTGAGCATCTGGCAGATTTCCTGGTAGCTCACCGGGTCCAGATAATGCAGGCTGCGGTCTTCCAGTTCTTCCTTGATATTCAAAATGCCCAGGCGGTTTGCAATGGGCGCATACACTTCCATGGTTTCCAGAGCTTTATCGCGGCGCTTTTGCTCCGGCCAGGCATCGCCGGTGCGCATATTGTGCAGTCGGTCACACAGCTTGATAATCATCACGCGCACGTCCTGGCTCATAGCCAGCAGCATCTTGCGCAGGTTTTCGGCCTGCTGCTCTTCAATGCTGGAAAACTGGATTTTGGTCAGCTTGGTAACGCCGTCCACCAGCAAAGCCACGTCCGGACCGAACTTCGCTTCCACTTCCTCGATGGTGATGGGGGTATCTTCGACTACGTCGTGGAGCAGTGCTGCCGCAATGCTCTCGCTGTCCATGCCCAAATCCACCAGCAGACGTGCCACAGCCAGCGGATGACAAATATACGGCTCACCGCTGCGGCGGCATACGCCCTTGTGCAGCTCGTCCGCTGTGACAAAGGCGCGCTCAATCAAATCCATATCATAGCCGCGTCCGCTTTCCCGCAGGGCGTCCATCAGCTTTTCGTGGGTGATGATTTCCGGCTTGGTCAGGATGGTATCATCATCCAGTGCAGCATCCGCAGGCTTTGCGGTTGCTGCAAGAGTACCGATTTCCCGCACTTTATCCTGCAAATGGGTTTTTGCCGAGTAGAAGTTGGGGTCCACTTCCACTACTTCTTCCTTTTCTTTTTTCTTCTTTGCCTGTGCCATAATTACATATCCTCCATACGTTTCAGGATCGGCGCAGACGCCAGATCTTTTTTCTCCGCCGTGGGGACAAGCGCCAGCACGGTGGCGCCGTTGTTTTCTTGTTCTGTTACCAGCCCCAGCTGCTTGAGCGCTGTAATGCCGACCATGATTTTACCGGCCTGATCCGCGCCCAGGCGTGCAAACAGCGGCTGCAAATCGTCCGCATGCCACATACCGCTGCGCAGCGTTTGATACACTGCCGCAATATCCTTTCGGGTGGGGTACAAAAGTGCTTTTTGTTCGTCCGACAGCTTTGCACCGCCGCAGAAGCCTTCAAACAGTTCTGCCTGGCTGGCCGGTGCATTGCCCAGCCCCGCCGGGCGAATATCCACAATGCGGCCCGAATACTGGGCACCGCCGCGTGCTTCGTATACCGAGAGGTTCAAAATTACATCGACCCTGTCCCCAATGACATAGGAAAAGCTGGGGGGTGTCATGCCGAAATATACCGCGTACAGACTAGTGTTTCCCTGCCGCAGCCGAACGCGCGTGTGGCGGCCTTCGGAAACCGGATACACGCCATCGATCTGCACGTTTTCCAACAGGAAGATGGGGGGCGGGTTTTTGCTGCCCAAAGGTGCCAGGCGGTCCAATGCGCGCACTGCGTCCAGATTGGTTTTATCCAGCTGAAGCGACAAATCCGGCTGAAGCGGCGGACGCTTCAGCACAGGTACTTCCCGCAAAGCCCATTCGTTCATACGGCGGCGCAACGCCGGAATGTTTTGTTCTTCTACTGAAAGGCCAGCCGCCATTGCGTGGCCGCCATAACGAATCAGCAAATCCGAGCAGGATGCAATGCAGTCGTGCAGATTCAAGCTGCCCAGGCTGCGTCCGCTGCCGCGGCCTTCGCCTTTTTCGTCAACGCTGATTACCATTACCGGCCGGCCCAGCTGCTCCACCAAGCGGCTTGCAACGATGCCGATTACGCCAGGATGCCAGCCATGTCCGCATACTACAACCACGCGCTGCTCACGCAAAGACGGGTCTGCATCCAGCTGTGCCTGTACAGCGGCAGCAATGTCCTGCTCGATTTTCTGGCGGTTCTGATTTTCCTCATTCAGCTTTGCTGCCAGCTCCTCCGCGCGGTCTTCATCCTCGCACAATAAAAGCTGCAAAGCGGTCACGGCACTATCCATACGGCCTGCCGCGTTGATGCGCGGTGCCAGCGCAAAGCTGACATTTTCTGCCGTGATGTTCTTATCCGCCAGGCCTGTGATTTCCAACAGTGCACGGATACCGGGCCGGTCGCTGTTTTGCAGCATGGCCAGGCCAGCCGCTACCAGAGTACGGTTTTCGCCAACAAGCGGCATCACGTCTGCAATGGTGCCCATCGCTGCCAAATCGCCGCAGAAATCCAGCACCTGCTCCGGCATACATTCGTCCAGAGCCGCACACAGCTTGAACGCAACGCCAGCACCGGACAATCCCTTAAAGGGACTGGTATCGTCCGGACGCATCGGGTCCACAACGGCAACCGCCTGCGGCAGCTGGTCGGGCGGCAGATGGTGGTCCGTGATAATCAAATCCATGCCCAGCTCTGTTGCATATGCAGCTTCTTCCACTGCGGAAACGCCGTTATCCACCGTGATAATCAGGCTGTAACCGTGCTTATGAATAGCATCTACCGTGTGGCGGCTCAGGCCGTAGCCATCGCCTTCACGGCTGGGCAGCATGCATTTTACGTCTGCACCCATGCATTTCAAATGCTGATACAGCAGTGCGGTGGCCGTTACGCCGTCCACGTCATAGTCGCCAAAGACCACGATGGTTTCGCCTTCGTCCACAGCACGGTAAATCCGCGCACAAGCTTTGTCCATATCCTGCATCAGCATGGGGTTGGACATCGGCGCATCCGCCGCCAGAAAATCCATTACCTGCTCTGGGTCGGTCATGCCGCGTGCCGCCAGCACACCGGCCAGCAATACATAGCTTTTTGTTTGTTGCGCAAGGCGCTCCGTCATTGCTTCCGGAGACAGTGCAGATTCCTCCAGTGCCGGGTCTGCATACAGCGCTTCCTCTGCCAGGCACTTCGCCAGGTTTGCCGCTGCTACACGGTCGACACCGCGCGGCTCCCAACTGCGATACTGCATTTTGCGCTCTCCCTTCTACTCTCTACTTCCACTACTATTTTATGTTCTCTTATACTCATCATGCCCGGTTACTGGCCGGGCTTTTCCTGAAACAACGTATCTTCCGACAAACCATCCCACGCCAGCATTCCCTGCAGCGCAGCAATATCGCCGGTAACATCCATCGCAACTTCGTCCAAAAGCTTATCCTGCAAGGCAGAAAAGCCCAAGTTCAGCGAATGCAGCATCCCTGCAATATCTTTTCGCACATGTGCCGCGTTATCGCCGTCATGCAGCTTCAAATCGTTGTAGGTATACAAAAGCTTCAGCGTCAACGGAATATACTGCTCGGTCAGGTGCCGAATCTTGGGCAGGCTTTCCGGGTGTTTTTGGGTCCAGCTTAAAATGGCGCGGCTGGTTTTTTCCAGTTCTTTCAGCTCCTGCACCGCCTGTGCGTCATCTGCCATCATGCAGGATTCTTTTGCCAGAATCTCCACAAAGTTTTCCAGCTTTGCCAGCGGCTCCTGTTCGGCATCAGCCTGGTTCGCTCCATCAGCCGTTTGGGTCTGCTGCGTTTCGCGCTGTTCTTCCTTTGCGGTTTCTGTCTGTTCTTCACGCGCTGCGCGCCAGTCAGCCAGGTCCATATACAAGGTATTTTTTCCTTTATCCAGCCATGCCGTCAGCCAGCCGCGATTCAGATAGCGCTGCACCAGCATGCGCAGTTTGCGTTCCGGCATATTCATATCACCTGCCAGATAATCCAGAGAAAAGACGTTTTTTCCCTCTGCCACACCGGCAAACTCCCGCGCGAACCGTGCAAACCGCAGGTTTTCAACACCATAGCACAAGCCCAAAAGCGCCAAACCCGCCATAACAGCAAAGCCGCCAATAAAGCTGGTTTCAACCAGCATGGGGAGAATCATACCAACTGCAAGCAAACCGCACCAAAAGGACAGCACTATGCCCAAAACGCGGCGTTTTGTAGCGGAGCTGCGCAGCTTGCGCCAAATCTGACTGTTTTTCTGTGCCTGGGGATCTGCTTTACTTTCACTTTTTTCCTTGTAAGCGTCAAAGGCGTAGCTGATCGTACGATCCAGCTGGCTGCTCATACGGTCTGCTGCAAACGCCAGCCGCTCGGTCACACGCTCCCAACGGTCGGTATCCTCAAACACGCGGTTCATCTTTGCAAATCCGTAGGACATGCCTTCGTCTACTGCACGACCCACGCTGCGCAGCTGTTCTTCCAGCATACGCTCCAAATCAGAGCCGCTGCCATAGTTCGGGGTACCTTCCTGTTTGGGTGGCTGATTGCCTGTATTTTTATATAAATTGGAATAATCGAAATTTTCCTTGCCTGTTTTCATATTTTCCTGTTTTTTATTCCTTTCCGTTACCCCTTCAGCTTACTGCTTTTGTGCTGTATACTGCTCGCAAATGGTGCGTGCCACACGCAAGCCGTCTACGGCAGCACTCATAATGCCGCCTGCATATCCTGCGCCCTCTCCGCAGGGATACAAGCCTTGCAGCGTTTCGCTCTGCATGGTTTCGGTACGAACCAGACGCACGGGGCTGCTGGTACGGGTTTCCAAACCGGTCAGGATTGCATCCGGTCCGGTATAGCCTGCTAGCTTGCGCTCGTAGGCACGCAAACCTGCACGCAGCGTTTCGGCCAGTTCATCGGGCAAAAGTGCGCCCAGATCCGCTGCAACCACGCCGCGGTCATAGGTAGGCTCCACTGCACCAATGCGCAGCTTGCCTTCGCCCTGCAAAAAGCTCTGGACGTTTTCAGCCGGTGCCGCATACGCACCAGCCACACAGCCGGCCTGATAGGCACGGCGCTCCAGCTCGCGCTGGAATTCGATTGCCTTGCGGGGGTCCTGGTCAAAATCGCGGCCGTCCACGCTGACAACTACGGCTGCGTTGGCATTTTTGCCGTCACGCGCATGATAGCTCATGCCGTTGGTCACCACACGACCTTCCTCGCTGGCAGATGCCACCACGCGGCCGCCGGGACACATACAAAATGTGTACACGCAGCGCTCGCCCACATGCTGGGAAAGCTGGTATTCACCTCTGGGCAAAGCAGGATGGCCTGCCGCTTCGTGGTACAGGCTTTTTTCAATCTGGCTCTGCAAATGCTCAGCGCGGAATCCCACACTGAACGGCTTACAGGTCAGATGCAGGCCGGAATCCATCAGCATGGCGAAAGTATCGCGTGCCGAGTGGCCCACTGCCAGAATCAGTGCTTCACAGGAAATCTGGCCTGCCGTGGTCTCAATACCGACCAGCTTGCCGCCGTTTTGCACCAGACCGGTCAGCGCAGTATGAAAGCGAACCTCGCCGCCCAGCTGCTCGATTTCCTTGCGGATAGATGTGATTACACCACGCAGCAGGTCCGTACCCACATGGGGCTTTTGCTGCCAGGCAATTTCCTTGGGTGCGCCGTGCTCCAGCAGCACTTTCGTCACATAGCCACACAGCGCATCACCAATGCGCGTGGTCAGTTTGCCGTCCGAAAATGTGCCTGCGCCGCCTTCACCAAACTGGATGTTTCCGTTGGGGTTCAGTTCGCCGGTTGCGGAAAAGTGTTCCACCGCCTTGACGCGATCTTCCAGTGCGGGGCCGCGCTCCAGCACCAGCGGACGGAAACCCTGCCGTGCCAGCAGCAGGGCCGCAAACATACCCGCCGGGCCAAAGCCGCACACGACAGGACGATTTTGCAAAGGCTCGGTACCTGTTTTCAGCTCCAAAACAGCTTCTTTTTGCTGTGCAACCGCAGGATTGCCCAGGTAGGCGCTCTCGCGCATGGGGTCGCGCAGCGAAATGGCAACCGTATACACCAGCGACGGTTTGCCGTGGCGCGCATCCACAGATAACTTGGAAATGCCAGCCGAAGCGATTTCTCCGGCAGGCAGCCGTGCCATTTTCACAGCACGGGCAATAGCATCCCCTTCACATGCAGTAAGGGGCAGACGAATATTACGAATTAAAAGCATTACTGGCTCTCGATCTGGCAGGACACCGAGTAATTGCCCAGGGCAAAGATTCGGTTATCTGCCGGTACATAAATGTTTACGGCGATAGTTTGCTGGCCGGTGACGATGTTCAGCTCATCCATATTGATGCGTGCCACCACAGATTCTGCGGTCAGGCCGTCCAACACGTTTTTGGGGCCGCACACAACCACATTGCGGATGCGATTGGACAATACATCTAAGCTATATCCGGCCGGCATATTGATTACCTGTACCGCATCGGATTTCAAATTAAAGGTTTTTGTGGCCAGGTTCGAGGTCTCAAAATTCAGCGTCACAGTGCTGACGTTTTCTTCGCTGACCAGTCCGTTGGGCAGTTTCACCGGCAGTTCGTACACACGGTCCAATGCAAAGGTGCTCAGGTCCACCGAGCCGATGCTGACCTCCGTCATGTTTTCAATCACGCTGGCCGGGCCGGCAACCTGCAGGGTCTTCTGGCTTAGCGTGTACTTCAGCGATGTTTCATCAAATCCAGGAGGCGTATTGACCAGTGTGACCACCAGCGGCAGCTCCGCCTTTTGATAAACGGTCAGCGTAACGTCTGCCGTGGTTGCCTCCGGCTTGACATATTTCAGCTCCACCGGCTCGCCTGCTTCGTCCACAAAGGTCAGCGGCGCAGTCAGAGTCTTTGTCTGGTTCAGCTTTTCTTCCACAGTAACCTGCGCAACTGCTTCCTTAATTTTCTTCAGTTCATTTTCTGGTCCCATCAGCGTGATTTCGGACGGCACCGGCTGATACTTGTACAAGGTGTAGCCTTCCTCGATTGCCAAGTTCTTTGCTTCGATACGTACCGGAACTTTCTTTTCCTCTACCTTATCGAATACCACCGTCACACCGGTATCGACCGGGTGCACATTTACTTTGATGTTATTGGCATCGACAGTTTGCGAAATGCACTTCACAGCCAGCGACAGGCTGATCTGTCCGGGGCCTTTGACCGAATTGTATTTGGGATACACTACGAAATCTTCTTTGTCCAGGCCGCCAATGTCCGACCCGTTGCCGTATACCTTCAAGGATACTGTCTGTTTGGGATCGTTCACAATGGACAGGCCCTGTACGCTGTAACGCGCCGAATCATAGGAAAAATCCACAGGCACATTGGTAATCGTCCGGTCGGTTCCCGGCTGAATGCCAACTGTAACAATAACCCAACTGATTACCGCCAGTACGAACGCCACCAGCATCCGCAGCCGGGGGTTATCCAGCAGGTTGAACAACCGCAGGCGAGTGTCTGCCTCATTCTGTCCTGTTTCCTTCATCATTCACCCGCTCCTTTCCGCGTACTGCTGAACAGCCAGTCCAGCAGCGGCATCGTGCTCCAACGGGAATGCTTGGTCTTATCGGTA
The DNA here is from genome assembly GCA_020025795.1 of Faecalibacterium sp. GTDB lineage: Bacteria > Bacillota > Clostridia > Oscillospirales > Ruminococcaceae > Faecalibacterium. The sequence goes on from JAHHRK010000011.1 coordinate 17,966, forward strand.
TTGTGTTCCTGGGGGAGCATTTCATCCTCCAGGCGCATATACAAGCTCTGGCGATCCAGATGACGCATCAGAACGCCATTCTTTGCCAGAGAAATAATACCGGTTTCTTCGCTTACAATCACAGCGATGGCATCGGAATTTTCCGCAATGCCCAGGCCTGCACGGTGGCGTGTGCCCATATCCTTGCCGAAATCCAGGTTATTGGAAAGCGGCAGCACACAGCCGGCAGCCTTAATCATACCGTTTTCGATGATGACAGCGCCATCATGCAGCGGCGTACCTTCATAAAAAATGGTTCCCAATACTTCCGGGTTTACCTCACTGTTTACGATGGTGCCGGTCCGCACGATTTCGGACAGGTTGGTGTGGCGCTCCAGCACGATCAGTGCGCCGGTGCGGTTTTCCGAAAGGCGCTCGGCTGCATCGCAGATGGCAATGATGGCACTGCGCCATTTTCCGCGCATACCGGGATCATTATGTCGGCTGGAATGGAACAGCGTTGCCACCCAGCGGTCGGTCTGGCCCATGCGCTCCAGCGCACGGCGTATCTCCGGGTGAAACACAATGATAATGGCCAGAAAACCAATCTGGAACAGCTGCTGCATGATGAATTTTACCATGCGCAGGTTTGCCGTTACGGCAAACACATACACGGTCAAAACTACCACAGCGCCCATGGCCAGCTGCCCGGCACGGCTGCGGTTGATGAACCCCAGCAAATGATACAAGGCAAAGGCTACAATAATAATATCAATCAAGTCCCAAACTTTGAACGTTTGGAAGTTTGCAATGATCGCACCGATGCTCACGGCGATCCCCTCCTTCGGCGTTTTGGTGCAGTCTTACAGCCGGTCCAGCAGTGCTACGGCGTGCACAGCAATGCCTTCGCCTGCACCCGTAAAGCCCAGATGTTCTTCGGTGGTAGCCTTTACGCTCACATCGTCCACATCCATCTGCAATGCATCGGCCAGATTCTGGCGCATGGCCTGAATATGGGGTGCCAGCTTGGGTGCCTGGCACAGGATCGTTGCATCTACGTTGACCGGGCGGTAACCCTTTTCCGTCACCAGCTCCACAACAGCACGTGCCAGCTTCAGGCTGTCCGCACCTGCGTAGGCGGGGTCAGTATCCGGGAAGTGCTTGCCAATATCGCCCAGTGCCACAGCACCCAGCAAGGCATCCGAAATGGCATGTGCCAGAACGTCCGCATCCGAATGGCCCAAAAGACCTTTTTCGTACGGGATATTCACACCGCCCAAAATCAGCGGACGGCCTTCCACCAGTTTATGTACGTCGTATCCGTGTCCGATTCTCATGGTGTTATTCTCCTTTTTATAAGGGAGCAGATCCTCCCGTGTGGTAATTTTCAGGTTGGCGTAATCGCCGGGCACCAGTTGGACTTCTTTGCCCACCAGCTCGAACAGGCTGCAATCATCGGTGACGAGGCGTGCTTTATCTGCCGGAAGCTGTTCCAGTGCCCACAAATAGGTTTCCCGGTCAAAACACTGGGGTGTCTGCACCGCATACAGCGTATTGCGGTCCGGTGTTTCGTGGACGATACACTGTTCCGGTACGGTTTTGCCGTTGCCTGCGGTAGCCTGCTTGATGGTATCCTTTACCGGCACAGCAGGTGCCGCTGCACCGTTTGCCGCGGCGGCTGCCAGCGTACGCTCGATAACTTCCTGGCTGACGAACGGCCGTGCGGCATCGTGAATCGCAACAATATCGCCGTGCGCTGCCAGTACGCCGGCTTTTACGCTTTCGGCACGGGTCGCACCCCCATGCACCAGGCGGACCGGCGTTGCACACAGCTGTGCGGCTTTTTGTGCTTGAGACCATGCGTTTTCGCCTGCCACCAGCACAATTTCGCTGACCAGCGGGCATACGTCAAAGGCGTGCAGGCTCTGCTCCAAAACGGTGTATGTCCCTAATCTGTATGATAATTTATCAAATCCCATGCGGGTAGAAGACCCGGCTGCAGCCAATACTGCTGTTACATTCTTTTCCATTTTTGTCTGCTTTCTTCCTAAAAATGCTTCTATTAAATCAACTTACATTATACCGAAATCCTGTCAAAGCTTCAAGTACACACACGGAAAAGTCGGCCGCACCTTCTTTCGCATTTTCGCCCTGTACCGTGTAATTTATTTCTGATTACACACCGCACCCCCGCTCGAGGAAACGCAGTTTTTCTATACCCGATGCTGCGCAGCGCTTGGTTTTCTTTTCCTTTTTTGTACATCTGCCGCGCTTTGGACAAACTACTTTTGGCTTTGTCCGCCTGACACGTCTCAACACAAAAACATTCGTAAAATCGCTAAAAACGAAAGCTTTCCAATCCTATGCTTTTCTGGTTGAATCAAACAGTAATACTTTCTTTTCGCAGCCCGAATTTGTTCGACTTTTCCCTTGCAACGCATTTTCAAACGTGTTATCATCATAAACGCTTTCAAAAAAGAAGAGGAGTATATATTATGGAGAAAATTCTCATCTGCATCGCCATTTGCGTGATTGGCGGCCTTTTGATGTCCCGTCTCGCCAAAAAGCTGTCGCTGCCCGCAGTTACCGCTTATCTGGTGACGGGCCTGCTGCTCGGACCGTTCTGCCTGGGCCAGCTGAATATTGCTGGGCTAGGCTTCCAGTCGTTAGAACAGGTCGAAGGCTTTTCGATTCTGTCGCAGGCAGCCCTTGGCTTTATCGCCTTCGCCATTGGTAACGAATTCCGCCTGGAACAGCTGAAAAAGATGGGCAACCAAGCTATTACCGTTGGTATTCTGCAGGCGGTTATCACCACAGTATTCGTCGATATTGTGCTGATTGTGCTGCACATCGCACGTCCCGATGTGATTTCCCTGCCTGCTGCCATTACCCTGGGTGCAATCGCATCTGCTACCGCCCCTGCCGCCACTTTGATGGTCGTGCGCCAGTATAAGGCCGATGGTCCTCTGACCAAGCTGCTTTTGCTGGTTGTTGCCATTGATGACGCTGTTGGCCTGATGCTGTTCTCTGCATCCTTTGGCATTGCCGAAGCGCTGGAACAGGGCAGCGTCAGTGTGACTGCTGTTGTGCTGGAGCCGATTCTGGAAATCATCCTGTCTCTGGCTTTGGGTGCACTGATGGGCTATATCCTGTACTGGATCGAGCAGTTCTTCCACTCCAGAAGTAAGCGCCTGTCCCTGTCCGCCAGCTTTGTGCTGCTGACGGTTGGCCTGTCCATGCTGGAGTTTGACATCGGCGGCCTGCACCTCGGCTTCTCTCTGCTGCTGGTCTGCATGATGACCGGTACCGTGTTCTGCAACATCTGTGATTTCTCGGAAGAACTGATGGAGCGTGTTGACCGTTGGACGGCACCGCTGAACATTCTGTTCTTCGTCATTTCCGGTGCAGAGCTGAACCTGAGCATCTTCGCCAATCCGCTGGTTATTCTGGTGGGTATCCTATTCATCCTGTCCCGTTCTGTGGGCAAATACTGCGGTGCAAACTTCAGCTGCCGCATGAGCCACTGTGATCCCAAGATCACCAAGTATCTGGGCATCACGCTGCTGCCGCAGGCCGGTGTTGCACTGGGCATGGCACAGACTGCTGTCCTGCTGGGCGACGGCGAATTGATCCGCAACGTAGTTCTGTTTGCCGTTCTGATTTACGAGCTGGTTGGCCCTGTTTTGACCAAGCGCGCACTGTTTGGCGCAGGCGAAATTGATCCTTCTCAGAAGACCAACGCACGTACCGCCAACAAGCCGGCATAAACGTTTTTTACAACAAAAAGGAGCGTGGCCTGCGCCACGCTCCTTTTCTTTTTCATGCACATATAAAAAGCTCTCCTCTTGACGGTATCATCAAAAGGAGAGCTTTTTTATTGTTCTGGAGTCTTTGCGGCGCCGCATGGAGGAGCTCTTTTTTCTGCTTTGCATCAAAAGATATGCCGCGCCTTCCGCACGCCGATTGGTCAAGCCAGTCTGCGGTGCTTGTCCAGACGCATTTTATCACTAATCATGGCAATAAACTCACTGTTTGTGGGTTTACCGCGCAAGTTATGAATGGTGTAGCCAAAGTAGCGGTTCAGCGTGTCCACATCGCCGCGATCCCATGCAACTTCGATGGCATGGCGGATTGCACGCTCCACGCGAGATGCGGTCGTACCGTTGCGCTTTGCAATTTCCGGATACAGCCGCTTGGTCACTGCGTTGATGTAGTCCGGATCGTCCACTGTCAGCAGAATCGCATCACGTAAGAACTGGTAGCCTTTGATATGAGCAGGCACACCAATCTGATGCAAAATCTCGGTAACAATCAGCTCGTCATTATCAGCATAGCTGGCAGCATGCTCGCCATTGCTTGCCGCTTTTTTCACACGCTCAGCCAGAACGCTTTCTTCAAAAGGCTTTACAAAATAAAAGGCAAAGCCTGCCTCCAACAGCTCCTGCTCTACTTCTTCACTCTGGTATGCACCGGTAGCAAAAAATACCGTATGATTGCCGCCGGCCTCCTGGTATCGCTGTTTTACAGTGATGGCGTCCAGCCCTGGCATAAAGGTATCCAGCAGTGCCACCTGCGGACGCAGCGCCAGCAATTTCTGCAAAACCTGGTTGCCGTCTTTTTCCACGACCGCAACTTCCACGTTTTCTTTCTCCAGTGTTTTACGGCAGCGCTCTGTCATTTCCGCGCCGGTATCCGACATAACGAACTTAATCTTTTCCATAGGGTCCTCCTTTGTTTTACCTTCCCTCAACGACGTCAATTTTACCATATTTTACCAATTATCGCAATGTCATTTCCAGTTTTTACCAATTTTTGGCGTTTCGCACATACATCGTCTATTTTTTATCAGCACTATTGCTGTACGTTCCGGCAAATCCATACTTTTTTAATGAAAATCCCTGCATTTTTTCTTTTTTTCGACATCGCAATCCGCTGGTTTTTTCCTCGCAGTTTTTGGCAAAATGCCAAATCTTTGGCGGGATAACTTGATATTTTTACCTTTTGCGTTTCCGAATGCATTCGTCAAAAAAATCATACTTTATCCCATTTTCGACAAAAACATTTTATGCAATTCAAAGAATTCACAGCACATACGAAATTTGGCTTTCAAACCGCATTTATGAATTGTAACCGCTGAAAAAGTGTGGTACAGTATTCCTCGGTAAGGCGCTTTATTGCCACTGATACAAACTTGTGTTATTAGGGAAGGAAGTCTGCATTATGAAGAAATTGTACGAAGGCAAGACTAAAGACGTTTTCGAGCTGGAGAACGGCAATGTGCTTCTGAAGTTTAAGGACGACTGCACCGGCAAAGACGGTGTGTTTGATCCCGGTGAGAACAGTGTCGGTCTGACGATCGAGGGTATCGGCAAAGCAAACCTGCAGACCTCTGTTCTGTACTTTGAGCTGCTGAAGAAGGCAGGCATCAAGACCCATTACGTAAGCGCTGACGTTGACAACGCAACGATGGAAGTTCTGCCCGCTACTGTGTTCGGCCACGGCCTGGAAGTTATCTGCCGCCTGGTTGCTACCGGCAGCTTCATCCGTCGCTACGGCGAGTACATCGAAGATGGCACTCCGCTGGAGGGTGGCTACGTTGAGTGCACCTTCAAGAACGACGAAAAGGGCGATCCCCTGGTTACCGGCGAAGGCCTGGCAGCTCTGGGCATCATGACTCCCGAGCAGTTCGAGAGCATGAAGGAGCAGACCCTGAAGATCACCAAGATCGTTGCTGACGACCTGAAGTCCATTGGCCTGGATCTGTGGGACATCAAGTTCGAGTTCGGCTACAACAACGGCGAAGTAATCCTGATCGACGAGATCGCTTCCGGCAACATGCGCGTCTACAAGGACGGCAAGATCGTTGAGCCCGTTGAGCTGACCCGCCTGATCCTGAAC
>JAHHRK010000110.1 GCA_020025795.1 Faecalibacterium sp.
GAATCTGTCTGGACGCTGCCAGTCCTTGATGTCCTTTACTTCGTCGTACATCATCGCATAGCTTTCATACCGGGTGCGAGAAATTTCGCCACGCTCCAGCGCTGCCAGAATTTCGCAGCCTTTTTCGCTTCGATGGGCACAACCTGTAAATTTACACTTACCCAAATAGGGGCGGAACTCCGGAAAAGCCAGTTCCAGATTTTCCTTGGGAATATAGCACGCCCTGCCTGTATCCAGGCTGGCAAACCCGGGCGTATCGGCGATCCGTCCACCAAAGGCCTCAAAAATCGTCACCTCACGGGTGGTATGGCGGCCACGGCCCAGCTTTTGGCTGATTTCGCCTGTCTGCTGGCCAAGCTCCGGCAGCAGTGTGTTCAACAGTGTGGATTTTCCTACACCGGAGTTTCCGCAGAATGCACACAGCCGACCGTTGATCCATTCTTTGATTTCTGCAAGACCTGCACCGGTCTCGTAGTTCACCTGAATAAACGGAATCGTAGACTTGGCATAGGCATCCTCCAAAAATTGGGTTTCTGCCAAATCGCCTTTGGTACACACGATGACCGGCTGAACGCCCTTATCCACCGCAATGGCACTGAGCTTATCCAGCACCAGCGTGCTGGGCACAGGCTGGGTTGTGCTGGCCACCAAGAACAGCACATCCAGATTTGCAATGGGCGGACGCACAAACACGTTTTTGCGCTCGGCAATCTGCGCAATGACGATACCGCCATTTTCGGTTTCCAGCGTTACATTATCGCCGGCCACCGGAGAAATTTTCCGTTTGCGGAAAATGCCCTTTGCTTTACATTCCAGCACCTCGCTGCCTACATTCACATAGTAAAAGCCGCCGATGCCCTTTACAACATAACCGTTCATACTCACTTTTTATGGTCTCCCATGCCGGCGATCCAGTCGTTCAGCTGACCCATTGCATCCTCTATCGCAGAGGAACCGGAGCCTTCTTCATCGTCGTCATCAGGTTCTTCCGTCGGTTCAGGGGTCGGTTCCGGAGTCGGCTCCGGACCATCCGAAATATCGATCGACACGCGTGTGTTGATCTTGAGTTCGGTGCCAGGTGCATAGCCCTGACCGCAGATAAGGCCAGGCTGCATATCCGACCACACATGGTTCGACACGCCTACGCTCAGCTTGTGGGAAGCCAGCAAACGAACCGCATCCTCATAAGACAGACCCGTCAGATCCGGCACGTCGGTCGTATTGGAAACCTGCGGGCGGCTGACATAAACCTTAACCGTAGAGCCAGCCTCGACCTTGGTTCCGGCTTCCGGATCGGTGCCAATGACCGTACCCACGGCAATGTTGGGGTCAACGCGTTCGATCACCATAACGTGCAGGCCCTTTTCCTTCAGCGTAGCTTCCGCATCGGCACTGACCATGCTGGTCAGCTGCGGGATTTCCTCATAGCGCGTGCCCAGAGAAACATACAGCTTCACTTCCTGGCCGGCCTTGACGGTACGGCCCTCACGGGGGGACTGCTTATAAATCATGCCTGATTCGTATTCAGGGTTGTAGTTTTCTTCAAAAACGAACTTCACCTTGGAGGCCAGCGCATCTTTCTGGGCATCGTCCTTGGTCATGCCCACAAAAGATGTGACGATAACGTCCTCATTCTGCTCAAACAGAGAGTTATTTGCGTTTGTCAGAATGGTAAAGCACATCACAGCGCATCCCAGACAAAATGCCAGCGTCACACCGAACAGAATCGGCAGGAACAAGCCCTTCTTTTTCTTGGCCTTCCCTGTGGTTTTCGGGCTGGCGGTTTTTTCCGTTCCGTTTTTTGTTTGTTTCATAGCTTTTTCCATTATACCGGCCGGTACCTGAACCGGCATATACTTGTATTCAAAACGAATTTCCGGGTCTTCCTTGAATTTACGGATATCCTCCAGCATCGCTGCGGCGGTAGGATAGCGCTGTTCCGGATCCTTCGCCATGGCGTGCTCTGTAATTTGAATCAGTGCAGGCGGTACATCCTTTGCGATTTCTGCCAGCGGAGGAGGTGCGTCCGAAATCTGCTTGATTGCAACTTCGACCACGGTGCCCTTTTCAAAGGGCAGCTTGCCGCTGAGCATCTCGTACATCATGATGCCGACCGAATAGATATCGCTCTTTGCGTCCGTCACATCGCCTTTTGCCTGCTCTGGGCTAATATAGTGTACGCTGCCCATTGCCTTGCCGCTGAGCAGCTGGTTTTCGGCGCGGGAAATGCGTGCAATACCGAAATCCATCATGCGCAGGCCGCCGCTGGGCAGAAGCATAATGTTCTGGGGTTTTACATCGCGATGCACCACGCCGTTTTCGTGAGCGTGCTGCAATGCCTGCAAAATCTCGCCGGTAAAATGAACCGTTTCCTTCCAGGTGAGCTTGCCGCCGCGCTGGTCCAGATAGGTTCGCAGGGTAATGCCGTCCACGTATTCCATTACGATGTACTGGAGTTTATCGGTGACCGACACATCATACACTTTGACGATGTTGGGGTGATCCAGCATGGAAATCGCCTTGGATTCGTTTTTGAATCGGCGCACCAGATCCGGATCGTTCATATACTCTTCCCGCAGCACCTTTACAGCAACTACGTTGCCAGTGCGCAGATCTCTGCCTTTATATACGTTGGCCATGCCGCCGGAACCAATGAGGCTGTCGATCTCGTAGATTCCGTCCAGCTTTGTTCCAATCAGTTTATCCATTTTGTTCCTCCATCTCCGGTGCTGCCAGCAGAACCGTTACATTATCCGGGCCGCCGCAGGCGTTCGCGGTATCCACCAGCACCTGCGCAGCTTCAAAAAACGGTTGCTTGGCCAGAATACTTTCGATCCGTTCCGTGGGTACTGCATTGGTCAGCCCATCGGAACAGAGCAAAAGCAGTTCGCCTTTGCTTAGCTGACTGGAAGTATACTCCGGTTCAACGTTTTTTTCCACCCCCAATGCCCTTGTGATGACATTTTTACGGGGATGAATCTGTGCTTCTTCCGGAGTGATTGCACCTTTATTGACCAGTTCCTGCACATAGGAATGGTCCTGCGTCAGTTGGGTCAGTTTTCCTGCCTGATACAGATAGCAGCGGGAGTCCCCCACATGGGCAATATGTGCCGTATCTCCAATCATCATTACCAGCACGGCTGTCGTGCCCATGCCCTGATAGCGAATCTCGTCCAGCGAACGCTGATGCACCACGGTGTTTGCCTCATCCAGCGCAGCCATCAAAAAGCCGCGCGGCCCCGTTTCCAAGGAAG
>JAHHRK010000111.1 GCA_020025795.1 Faecalibacterium sp.
GCCTGCCATACGTAGTACTGGAAGAACCACTCGGTCCATTCAGCAGCCAGCGTAGCGTAACCAGCCACGTTGTTTGCAGGATCGTTGATCTTCTTAGCCATCTCCAGAGCCTCGTCCCAGGTAGCGGGAGCGTGGTCGTAGCCAGCCTTCTCAAACAGGGCCTTGTTGTAGCCGAACAGCATGGGCATGACCTGGTTGGGCAGGCCGTAAACCTTGCCGTCACGGGTGAACATATCCAGATACGTCTTGTCCAGATCCTTGGTTTCGTCCCAGTTATCCAGGTATTCGTTCAAAGGCTTGACGATACCAGCGGAGATGTACTTGTTCATCATGGTAAAGGAGCCCTGGATGCAGTCCGGAGCAGTACCTGCTGCCACAGCCTGATAGAACTCGTTACCGGGGTCGCCTTCCTTGACCACTTCGTTCAGGGTGATCCAGGGATGCTCGTCCAAAAACTGCTGCTTGCACTTTTGGGTGAACTCGTCGGTGTTGCGGCTGGAAACCCACAGGGTCAGCTCGACCGGTGCGTGGTCATCCGTAGAAACCTGAGATGCGCCGCTGTCCGGATTTTCAGACTCGCCGGATGTAGTGGTAGAGCCAGATGCTGCGCCGCAGCCTGCCAGCAGACCCATGGTCATCACGGTAGACAGAAGCAGCGCAACAAAACGTTTACTTTTTCTCATGAGATGGTCCTCCTCGTGTTCTATTTTCGTGGGAATTCGCTCACCCACAATTGCTTCGTTGCCATTAGTTTATCAAGGAATGGGGGATCTGTAAATGCATTAAAATCTACTTCAATGGATACAAAATTATACTTCTTTGCCAAAAACAATACCCATGTGCACCTATTTTTGAGAAACAAGTTAAAAACAGTGACACTCGAAGTCACATCTGTGTCTCTCCTATCTGCGGTTGGGTTTGCTATACTGAATGCAGAAAAGAAAGTGGATGCATGCGAAAGGAGTGTCCCTCACGATGAGCAAAAAAACTGAACGCAAAAAGATCGGGTCGAACTATTTTCTTCGACAGAAAATTGCGCCTTGGGCTTTGCTGGCGCTGCCGATTCTGTTTACCTTGTGGCTGAAATATTATCCCATCCTCAAGGCAATCTACATTTCCTTTTTTAATTATGACCCCATCAACCAGCCGGGTACCTTTGTTGGCCTGCAGAACTATATTACCATGTTCCAGACCGAATATTATTGGGAAGCGTGGCGCAACAGCTTCGTTTTCCTGGTGCTCCAGCTGTTGATGACCTTCTTCATTCCCATCATTCAGGCACTGTTTTTAAATGAGCTGCGCCGGATGAAGAGCGTGGTTTCCACCATGTATCTGCTGCCTGCACTGATTCCCACCACCATTAACGTTATCGTGTGGCGCTGGGTCTGGCATCCGGATTACGGCGTAGCTAACCAGATCGTCAAGTTCTTCGGCGGTGAGCCTCAGCTCTGGCTGAGCGATCCGGATCTGGTTAAGTTCTGTATCGTATTCCCCGGCGTGATCGGCGGCGGCATCAGCGTGCTTTTGTACCTGTCCGCGATTCAGAATATTTCTTCTGACATTATGGAATCCGCATCGCTGGACGGCTGCACTGGCTGGAAGCGCATCTGGTACATTACGCTGCCCAACATCCGTTACATTATCTTTATTCAGTTGATCATTGCGGTCTCGACGGCAATGCAGCTTCTGGACGCACCGTATATGTTCGCAGCTGGCGGCCCCAGCGGCGCATCTACCACACAAGGCATCTTTATCTATAACAGCTTCAACAAGGATTTCAACTACGGACGCGGCTCGGCTGCATCTGTAATCCTGATGGTTGTTGTTATGATCATGACCATGATTCAGATGCACTTTGAAAATGCAGAACAGGAGTGACCGACATGAAAAAGCCTAAATCCACAAAAATTCGTCTTTCTGCCAGCGACCGTTCGCTGCAGATCGTTGCCATAACGGTCACCGTGATTTCTCTGTTGCTGATTCTGTTTCCCTTTGTGCTGACGATCAGCAACGCCATGAAGGACAACGAAAAAATCTATGATGTTCCGCCTAAGCTTCTCCCGGACAGCGCCCATGCGCTGCAGGTCACGGTGGACTATTCCGATTTCAAAGGTACGGACCAAGAGCTGGAAGCACAGTTACAGGACGACATGGTCAGCACCATGTTCGGTGTTTACACAAAAATGAGCCGCGATTCCGTCTTTGAAACCAAGTTCTACGGCACCCGTGACGGCAAGACCATTTTCTATTCTCGTGCGCACCAGGCGCAGCTCCAGCTGGAAAAGGACTACGGTATCTACGAAGGCACCGTCCTGAAAAAGGATACGCTTCTTTATAAGGATCGCGCACAGCGTGTTGCACAGACTTTGGGTTATTTCTTTGATCCCAACGGTCTGGAAAGCAAAACCGCTCCTGTGGAATTGCAGGCCGAAACCAAAACCAAGCTGGACGAAGTCTTTGAAAAGAAGTTCTCTCTGCACGGCAACATTACTGCCTGCACCATGAAGACCAAAAACATCCTGCTGCTGGAAAGCTTCGTTCACTACATGAAGCTGCCCAACTACATGTATGACGCAAACCCCACCATTGCACGCTACGGCTTTATGGCTTTTGTGGGCAACACCGTAATCGTCATCGGCTGGGCAATCCTGTGCCAGGTGTTCCTGTGCTCGCTGTGCGGCTTTGTCATCAGCCGTCTGCTCAAGCCCAAAGCAGCACGCTATACACTGCTGTTCTTCCTGGGTGCGCAGATGATTCCGTTCGCAAGTATTATGCTGCCCCAGTTGATCATGTACCGGGATATGGGCGCTTACAACAACTACGCAGCCCTGCTGCTGCCGTTCCTGTATCCGTTCGGCTTCTATGTGTACCTGTTCAAGGGCTTCTTCGACCGCATCCCCGGCGCTTACTTTGAAGCTGCCCGTCTGGATGGCGCATCCAACTTCTTCCTGTACAGCCGCATCTGCATGCCGCTGTCCAAGCCTATTATTGCTCTGATTGCTTTGCAGACCTTCCTGGGCAACTGGAACGACTTCTTCTGGGCATGGATGGTCACGGAAAAGCAGGATCTGTGGACTTTGAACGTGGCACTGTACAACATTTCCAACAACGTAAGCACCAAGCAGAATGCTCTGATGGGCATTTCTCTGGTCACGATTCTGCCGGTCATTCTGGTGGCTCTGCTGTTTGCAAA
>JAHHRK010000112.1 GCA_020025795.1 Faecalibacterium sp.
GATACCACCTTGTCCCAGATTATCCGCATGGTCGAGGATGCTTCTGCAACCAAGGCTCCCATTGCAAAGATTGCAGATAAAGTTTCCGGCATTTTTGTGCCTGTCGTTATTACGATTGCAGTTATCACTTTTGGCGCTTGGTTGCTGGCAGGTCAGAGTTTTGGTTTTGCTCTGGCACGCGGTATCAGCGTTCTGGTTATCAGCTGCCCCTGCGCACTGGGCTTGGCTACTCCTGTGGCCATCATGGTTGGCAGCGGCATGGGCGCAAAGCACGGCATTCTGTTCAAGACAGCCGCAGTGCTGGAAGCAGCAGGCAAGACCGATATTGTTGTGCTGGATAAGACCGGCACCGTCACCGAGGGTAAGCCTGGTGTGACCGATATTCTCCCCGCCAAGAATGTGGATGAGAACCGTCTGCTGACGGTTGCCGCTGCACTGGAAGCAAAGAGTGAGCATCCGCTGGCACGTGCCATTTGCGAAGAAAGCGAAAAGCGTTCCATTTCGGTTCAGGAAGCGGCAGGCTTCTCTGCACTGCCTGGCCATGGCGTGCAGGGCACCGTAGAAGGAAAGACCGCTCTGGGCGGCAATGCCGTTCTGATGCAGGAAAAGGGACTCCTGACCGAGAATTGGCAGAAGCTAGGCGAGCGCCTGTCCGAGCAGGGCAAGACACCGTTGTACTTTGCTTTTGATAACGCAATTCTGGGTATCATTGCTGTGGCAGACGCATTGAAGCCGGACAGCAAGCAGGCCATTGCAGAAATGAAGGCAATGGGCGTGCACGTTGTTATGCTGACTGGTGATAATCGCCGTACCGCAGACGCCATCGGCGCACAGGCCGGCCTGGATCACGTCATTGCTGATGTGCTGCCCGGCGATAAGGAAGCTGTGGTCCGCGCTTTGCAGAAATCCGGCAAGGTAGCCATGGTTGGCGACGGCATCAACGATGCTCCTGCACTGACCCGTGCAGATGTGGGCATTGCAATCGGCGCTGGTGCTGACGTTGCTCTGGACGCTGCGGACATCGTTCTGATGCGTTCCAACCTGTTGGATGTTACCGCAGCCATGCGTCTGTCGCGTCAGGTGCTGCGCAATATCCACGAAAACCTGTTCTGGGCATTCTTCTATAACACGATTGGTATTCCGGTCGCTGCCGGCTTACTGTTCCCCATTTGGGGTATTGTGCTGAATCCCATGTTGGGCGCAGCAGCCATGAGCCTTTCCAGTTTCTGCGTGGTGACGAACGCACTGCGTTTGAATTTGTTCAATGTACGGAATACGAAGCATGACAGCCGCAAGAAGGCTATTCCGCTGCCGGAATTTTTGGCAGAAGATCATACGCCGAAAGCCTGCCCGCTGAATATTGCAGCACAGCAGGAAAATAATACAAATAAAACTATGGAGGAAACTACGATGAAAACCATTCATATTGAAGGCATGATGTGCATGCACTGCGTCGCTCACGTGAAGAAAGCTCTGGAAGATCTGGGCCTGACCCCGGAGGTTGATCTGGAAAAGGGCATCGCTACCGTTACCGGCGATGTTTCTGACGAGGCTCTGACCAAGGCTGTTACCGATGCAGGCTACACTGTTACCAGCATCGACTAATGTGCAATAAAAATCCCGTACCCTGTCATGGGGTACGGGATTTTTTTATTATAGGGAACGATCAGTCTTTTTCTGTCGTTCGCTTTGCACGGCACTGGGAGCAGGTTCCATACAGGATACTGCCGCTGCATTCCAGTTCAAAGTCGTGGCTTTCCATCAAGTGGCGGCGGAATTCATCCATAAAACCACAGTCCAGATGATAGATCTTGCCACATTCCACGCATTTCAGATGCAGATGTTCCTGGCAGTGAGCGCCTTCGTCCACATACTGATAGACTGCCTTTTCACCTTTGTCGGCAACATACTTCATCACACGATTTTCTGCTGCCAGCTTGTCTAAATAGCGATAAACTGTGGTGGGGCTGGTGGGCAGATCGGATTCTTCCAGATATTGCAGGATGTTTGCTGCCGATACAGCATGGCTGCGGTTTTGCTGAAGATATACGAGAATGAGCTGTCTGGTTTTGGTATTATATCCGTGGCTTCGTGGCATGGTGCCGCCTCCTTTTATGTAAGATCAGTGCAAATTGACCACGGTGTCGGAGCCGCGGTTCTCGTTATCGATGGTGACCTGTGCGTCATCCAGCGCCAGGAAGGGGTAACCATCAATGGTTACATCGCGCAGAATACCCTGTACGATGATCCAGTCACCATCTTGGGCAACAAAATCTTCGGGCGGGATGAACAGGATACCCTGAAGATCATGACCGCCGTCACCATCATCGTCTGCGCCATAGCCGTCGCTGTTGCGGTAGACAAGGTGCGTGGTGATGCCGAGACCTTCCGGTTCTTCTCGTAGGTATAAGCCTTCAATGCGGATTGGCTTTTCGAAATAAAGCTCTGGAACGTTCAGCACTTCGTCCATCACCTGTGCGTAGGTTTCGTCCGTGATTTCTACCAGATCCGGGTCCGGGGTGGCAGTAGGGGGCTGCTCGGTAGGTTGGTCCGGTGTAGCAGCAGGCTCAGAACTGGAGGCGGGTTTTATTGTGGGGTTTGGCGTAGCCTGTACAGCGGGCTGCGGTGTTGCGTCCGGAGCAGCAGGTTTTGTTTTGCCACATCCGGTGAGAGCAATGGCACTTAATAGAAAAACAGTCAAAAGACCGTAGCAAAGGTTCTTTTTCATAGTAAGCTCCTTATCGTTTGTTCAGGCA
>JAHHRK010000012.1 GCA_020025795.1 Faecalibacterium sp.
GATATGCCCGGCGGCAGCACCCTGGGTAATCTGCTGAGCTGGCAGAACAGTGTTGCTATGGTGGATATCGGCATGGGCCAGCTGGCAATGCACTCCGCTGTGGAAACCGCAGGCTGTGAGGACGTTGTTTACATGGCCAAGGCTGTGGCGGCGTTCTATAATACCCGCCTGGCTCAGCCTGCGGACGGCAACTGGACCATTGCAGACTAAGCGCTCCGAATCAAATAAAAGGAAAGGAAGCGCTCCATGACACAAGAAAACAAACGCCCCGTTGTGGGGCGGTTTGCGCCGTCGCCATCCGGTCGGCTGCACCTGGGCAATCTGGGGTGCAGTCTGCTGGCCTGGCTCAGCGCAAAAAGCAAGGGCGGCAAAATCGTTTTGCGCATCGAGGATTTGGACGCCACCCGCTGTCCCCGCAGCTTTGCAGACCAGATCGAGGAAGATTTGGCCTATTTGGGTCTGTTCTGGGACGAAGGCGGCAGTGCCGGTGGCCCGGATATGCCGTATTACCAGAGTGAGTGCAGCTCCATTTATGATGCGGCTTATGCACAGCTCCAGGAAAAGGAACTGCTGTATCCCTGCTTTTGCAGCCGTGCAGCGCTGCACGCAGCCAGCGCACCCCATCGCAGCGACGGCGATGTGATTTATCCCGGCACCTGCCGAAACCTGACCGAAGCAGAACGTGCGCAGCGCCGCCAGAAAAAGGCACCTGCCATCCGTGTGATTGTGCCGGACCAGGAAATCGCCTTTACCGATGGACACCTGGGCCCCTATGCGGAAAACCTTGCCAAGGACTGCGGCGATTTTGTCGTGCGCCGTGGCGATGGTGTGTATGCGTATCAGCTGGCGGTTACGGTGGATGATGCCCGCATGGGTGTGACCGAAGTGGTACGTGGCGCAGATTTGTTGTCCAGCACACCCCGGCAGCTGTATCTGTATCAGACGTTGGGTTTGCAGGCTCCGGAATTTTACCATTGTCCGCTACTGCTGGCCCCCGGCGGGCGGCGGCTGTCCAAGCGGGATGGCGATGACAGTCTGGAAAATCTGCGTGCAAAATATTCCGCTGCGGAAATCATCGGTAAGCTGGCTTGGGTGTATGGTATCCAGCCCACACCGGACCCGGCCATGCCGGCAGATTTGATTGAACGTTTCGACTGGGCAAAGGTTCCCAAAACAGATGTGACTTTGCCGGAAGGACTTTTCTGAAAAAAGGAATTGCTTTTTTCAGAAGCACAACGTATAATAATCCAATAAAAGGGAGTAGCGTCACCGGCACTGTGCCGGTGTGGTCTGTTCGTCATTTCGGCTGTAAGGCCCGGGCAGATCATCGCAATGTAGCGAAAGGCGAGACTTTTACCGTTGTTTGACGGTAAAAGCCTCGCCTTTTTTGGTGTCCCGAAAAGAGGAAAAGGAGTAAGAAAATGGAACCAATGATCGTAGCGGGAATTCTTTTTGTTGTCACCTATGGCCTGCTGCTGGCACTGCCGAATCATCGTGCAGTGGTAGCGCTGGGGGGCGGTGCAGCGTTTGTGGTGTTTGGGCTTTTGCCCCTGACGGCTGTTCCAGGCGCAGTGGACTGGAACGTGCTGCTGATGATTGCCGGCACAATGGGCCTGGTGGAATTGTTTATTGCGTCGGGTATGCCGTCGCTGCTGTCCTACTGGCTGTTGCAGAAAATCCATACCGTGCGTGGCGCAGTGGTTGCGCTGGCACTGTTTGCCGGTTTGATTTCTGCGTTTATTGATAACGTGGCTACCGTGCTGATGGTGGCTCCTGTGGCGCTGGCTGTGGCAAAACGCGCCAAGATTTCGCCCGTGCCGGTGATTATTTCCATTGCGGTTTCCTCGAACCTGCAGGGTGCAGCCACGTTGGTAGGTGATACCACCTCGATTCTGCTGGGCGCCGCCGCCGACATGAACTTTATGGACTTTTTCTGGTATCAGGGCCGTCCCGGTATTTTCTGGGTGGTGCAGGCCGGTGCGGTGGTATCGGCACTGATTTTGTTCTGGCTGTTCCGTAAGGAAAAGAGCACCATCGAAGCAGGCGAAAAGCCTGTCGTTACCGACTATTTCCCCACGGTACTGCTGGTTGGTATGGTCGTGCTGCTGGCAAGTGCATCTCTGCTGCCTAATATGCCTGCCATGATTAACGGCATGATCTGCTTCAGCCTGATGATTATTGGCCAGAGCTGGTACCTGCTGCATGGCAAAACACAGATCGTTCAGCGCAGTTTGAAGGCAATTGATATGCAGACCTTGGCTTTGCTGGCTGGTGTGTTCCTGGTTGTGGCAGGTGTGGAATCTGCCGGTGTGCTGGATTGGATTAGTACGCGCTTTGCTTCTCTGGGCGGCGGCAGTATGCTGCTGGTGTATACCGCTGTGGTCTGGGTTAGTGTGGCCTGCTCTGCCTTTATTGATAATATTCCCTATGTGGCAGCGATGCTGCCGGTTACGGCACAGGTATCTGCACTGCTGGGCGCTGACCCCACGCTGCTGTACTTCGGCCTGTTGGTGGGTGCAACCCTGGGCGGCAACCTGACCCCGGTTGGCGCATCGGCAAACATTACCGGTATCGGTATCCTGCGCCGTGAAGGCTATCAGGTTTCCAACCGGGACTTTCTGCGCATTGGTGTGCCCTTTACGCTGGCAGCGGTCGGCAGCGGTTATGTGCTGCTGTGGCTGCTGTGGGCATAACAGCTTCATTTAACCATTTCCGACAAAAAAACCTGCGGTATAAAACCGCAGGTTTTTTTGCTTGTTAGAGCGTGAAAAATCTCCTCTTGCACGGAAAAGGGCAAGCTGTTATACTGAAAGCCCCCAAGCACACTAAAACAGGGTAATTTGCCATACAAAACGTATAATGTGTTTGGCAAATCTCTCTTAGTAATAAAAAGGAGGGCAATATGCCCAAAAGAAATCGAAAAGTTGTAGTCATTGGTCACCAAAATCCGGATACGGATTCCATCTGTTCCGCAATCGCTTATGCAGCTCTGAAAAATCAGGCAGGCGATGATCTGACCTACGAGGCACGCCGTGCAGGCCGCCTGAATCAGGAAAGCGCCTTTGTACTGAATCGCTTCGGCGTGGAGCCGCCGCGTATGTGTACCGATGTGCTGCCCAAAGTGCGCGACGTGGAATATCGTGAGATGGAAGGCGTGCCCGGCGATATGAGCCTGCGCCGCGCCTGGACGCTGATGCGTGACCGTCAGATCGATACCCTGCCGGTTATTTCCCAGGAGCAGGACCTGCTGGGCGTTATTACCGTTAAGGATATTGCCACCGCAAACATGGACGTGTTCGATACCCATGTGCTGGCAAAGAGCCACACCAGCTACCGCAATATTCTGGAGACGCTGTCCGGCGAAATGCTGATCGGCGATCCGGATGCCATCGTGGAGCGCGGCAAGCTGCTGATCGGTGCATCCAGCCCGGAACTGATGGAAGCAGCGATGGAAGCAGGCGACATTGTGCTGTTGAGCAATCGCTACGAAAGTCAGCTGTGCGCCATTGAGATGGAAGCCAGCCTGATTATCGTTTGTTCCGGTGCAACCGTGGGCCGCACGATTTTGAAGCTGGCCGAAGAAAACGGCGTGACAATCATTGCTACCAATCACGACAGCTATGCAGCGGCAAAGCTGATTAGCCAGTGTGCCCCCATCGCCCACTATATGACCACGAAGGATATTGTGCACTTTACGCCGGTTACACCGGTGGACGATGCGCTGCACATTATGGGTAAAGTGCGTCACCGCTATTTCCCCATCGTGGATGCCGAAGGCAAATATATCGGTATGCTCAGCCGTCGTAATTTGATGAACCTGGAGCAGCGTAAGCTGATTCTGGTGGACCATAACGAAGCAACCCAGGCCGTGGAAGGCTATGACCGTGCCGAGATTCTGGAAATTATCGACCACCACCGCATCGGTTCGCTGGAAACCAGCGGCCCGGTATACTTCCGCAATCAGCCGGTTGGCTGTACCGCAACCATCGTGTATCAGATGTATCAGGAGCAGGGTGTTGTGCCCACGCCCCAGATTGCCGGCCTGCTGCTGGCAGCAATTCTGTCGGATACGCTGATGTTCCGCAGCCCCACCTGCACCCGCATCGATGAGATGACCGCCAAGAAGCTGGCAGAAATCGCCGGCGTGGAAATCGAGAGCTTTGCTGCGGATATGTTCCAGGCTGCCGAAAATCTGGAAGGCCGTTCTGCTGAGCAGGTGTTCCTGCAGGACTTTAAGGCATTCATGTGCGGTGACGTGCGTTTCGGCGTGGCACAGGGCAACTATATGACCCGCAATAACCTGGAAGCTGCGCGTGCACTGCTGCAGCCCTATCTGGAAGAAGCCTGCCGCCGTCAGGGCGTGGAGGATGTGTACGTCCTGCTGACCGATGTGCCCAAGGGCACCAGCAGCGTAATCTGCTCCGGCCACCGTGCCCAGCAGGTGTTGCAGGAAGGCTTTGATGCAGAGTGCGACGAAAACGGTGTTGTCCTGCTGGAAGGCGTGGTCAGCCGTAAAAAGCAGTTCCTGCCTGCCGTGATGGCTGCTTACCAGCAGATGTAAGATTCGCATTTTCCAATAGAAGGGGAGGCGTGCTTCCATGGAGAAAAACAGTATTCGCTGCCGCTACCATTTTTACGGTACGGTGCAGGGCGTAGGCTTTCGCTACCGAGCAAAGTATGCGGCCCAGCTTTTGGAGCTGACCGGCTGGGTGGAAAACCAGTGGGACGGCAGCGTCATCGGCGAAGTACAGGGTCCTGTGGAAATGATCCATCGCTGGGTGCCGACCATTTCGGCTGGTTCGCAGTGGATTGAGATTGAGCACATGGACCAAAAACAGATGCCCCTTGTGCCGGACGAACGAAGCTTTACGATTCGCGGCTATTGAAAAACAACTTTGAATTGTATAAAACGTCAAGCTTATCACTATTTGGATAAAAAAGAAGCGATGCCGACCTGTTTTGCAGGTCCTGCATCGCTTCTTTTTATTTTCTTTGGAAAATCAGCCTGTGATTTTCAGGGGACTGTTGCCGGTCCAGATGGTGTCATCCATCAGGCGAGTGACGCAAATGCGGCTGCCGTCCGTAACACGTGCCGGGTCCAGTGCATAGAAATCACTTTCTCGCAGGTTGGCCGGGTCAGCATCGGCGGAGACACCCACAACCAGAACCCAGTGGCCATACTTGCTGCTGGTGGCTTTGTGGGGATAGTTGACCTTGTTCCATCCACTGCCGCTTTCCCAGTATTCATAGGTGGTGCAGCGGTCCTGGCCGGGAGCATTTTTCAAATGTACGATGACAGGGCGGCCGGCACCCAGTTCACTGTATAGCTTGCTCAGGGTGTCGGTCAGGCTGCCGTTATAGTCGCGGTAGCCTGCGGCGCTCCAAACTGCGCCGTTGGACCACATACCGCTGCCGGAGCAAGGTGCGCCGTCCAGGATGGTGCGCGCGTAGCGTAGGCAGAACCAGCTGCAGCGACCCGCCGTCTGGTTGCCGATACCGGCGATCATGCTGTGGTCAAAGTTCAAAAGCTGGATGCCGGATGCTTCCTGCATCTGGGAGTCCATAACGGTGACGGCGCATTCTGCGCTTACATTGGCAATCGTTGCAGTAACAATGGCCTGGCCTTTTGCAACAGCCGTTACATGGCCGGTTTCGTCTACTACGCAGACGCTTTCATCGCTGCTGGAGAAAACCACCGGGGGCAAAACACCCGGAATGTTCTCCGGCGCATAGGTGGCAGAAAGGTTCGTGCCGGTGCCGCCCAGGCGCAGCTTGACCGATTTGCGGTTCAGCTTCACTTTTTCAATGGGGGGCAGGGCTTCGTTTACCTGAACCTGGCAAATGCCGGAGGCCACGTGGCCTTCGGGGTCGGTGGCAGTAGCGGTAATGGTGGCGGTGCCGGGGGTGAGTGCGGTCAAAAGACCGTTTGCGTCCACCGTGCAGACCGTTTCGTCGCTGCTTTCGTATTGGACCAGATAGGGTCGGCCCTGCCAGTCCTGCACAGCAAAGCTTTGCAGCTGGGTCTGGCGATACTGATCTACGATTACCTGGGGGTCGCCGGCAACAGTAGCCACAGTGGATTCTGTGCTCAGGTGGCTGATCGATGCACCGGATACATCGCTGCCGCCGATCAAAACGGTACGAGCCAGTGTATTGTTGGAAAAATCACGCGGCTGTTTTGGTTCTGCAGGAACAGGGCGCCAGGCGGCTGCCATGCACAGCAGCGCCGTGGCGGTAACCAAAACTACGCGGACCGGAATGCTGGAGAAAATCTTTTTGCATTTCGTAAAAATAGGGATCGCTCCTTTAGCTGTTTTCGTTATAAAAAAATTGCAGATTACCCGCAAACGAACACATTATACCAGAAAAAACGCGTTCTTTCATCTGTTTCACGGAAATCCTTGCAAAAAATTCACATTCTGAACAGGATGAAATGCAAAAAACTGTATCTTTGCATAAAAAAGGAAATATTTTCTTGAAAGTGTGAAAAAGATTGGAAAACTATCGACACAGCGATAAATATATGCTATATTAGCCCAAGTGCAGCAAATGCACTGCGAAAAAGAACTTCGTTTACCGCAAATGCGGTGTGATAGAGAAAAGGAGCTTCCATGCATCATTGGAAAGAAGCAAACCGTGTAGAATTTTTGGAGTGTGTCGGCCCAATCCTGAATGATCCCCAGGTACAGCGTCTGACAGAGTTCCATCAGCATACAGAAGCCACGACCCGCTATGACCACTGCGTTCTGGTTGCTTATATGAGCTTTTTGATGTGTCGTCGGTTTGGCTGGGACTATCAGGCTGCTGCACGCGGCGGTATGCTGCATGATTTGTACCACGAGTGCTGGCCTGGCAGTGAGGACGGCGCACTGAGCCGCTGGCGTACGCATCCGGCTGCTGCGCTGGAAAATGCCCGTTGCTTTGGCTTGTCTGTGCGAGAAGAAGACATCATCGTCAAGCACATGTGGCCGGTAACGCTGGCAATGCCCCGTTACAAGGAAAGCTACATTGTGTCGCTGGCAGATAAGGTTGCCGCTGTCATGGAAAAAACGCGTCTGGTACGTGCGCTGGGTGTGCGCCGCAATCTGGAGCTGGTAGCAGCGGGAATTTAACAGAAAGAAAATGCTTTGCAGGCTGCTGTGCGCGCAGTGCCGCAAAAGAAAGTTTTTATGGAAAGCCCGGCACAGTCTCCCAAGTGGACTGTGCCGGGTTCTTCTTTTGATATTTTCCGAAAAAGCAGTTGCGGGCAAACGACGTTGTTTTGCGGGTTTGCTTACATTACGCACAACAACAGCAGTTATAAAACAAACAAGTCCGGGAAGCATACTTCCCGGACTTGTTTCATTTTATAGGTGTAGTGCTAATTGCCAATCAGCCCTGAGGAATCAGGCCCTGTACCAGAATGAACAAAATCAAAACAGGAACCACAAACAGGAAGAAGGGCTTCAGTTTGGGGCTGAGCTTGATGCCTTCGCCGGTGTTGGCTTCCTCCAGATATTTATCGAAGCCCCAGCCCCAGCGAGTGGTGCAGAACAACAGATAAATCAAAGAGCCGATGGGCAGCAGCAGGGCGGACACCAAAAAGTCCTCGGTATCCAGCACATTGCGGCTGCCGATCAGATGCAGATTGCTCCACATGTTAAAGCCCAATACGCAGGGCACAGAAGCAATCAGCACAAAGAGACAGTTAAAAATAACAGCCTTTTTCCGCTTCCAGCCGAAGTTGTCCACACAGCTGCAAATCAGGTTTTCAAACACGGCAATGACTGTGGTGAAGCTGGCAAAGGTCATGAATACAAAGAACAGTGCACCCCACAAACGGCCGCCTGCCATATTGACGAAAACGTCCGGCAGCGTGACAAAAATCAGGCCGGGGCCCTGGTTCGGCTGCACGCCGAAGCTAAAGCAGGCCGGGAAAATGATCAGGCCGCTGGCCAGCGCCACAAAGGTGTCCAGTGCACAAATGCGGACAGCCTCGCTGGTCAGGGTGTTATCGCGGGACATATAGCTGCCGAAAATTTCCATGCAGGCAATGCCCAGGCTCAAGGTGAAGAACGCCTGATTCATGGCATTGGCAATCACGGTAGACCAGCCGACAGCAGCGGCACGCTCCAGGTCGGGCAGCAGGTAAAAGGCAAGGCCTTCCTTTGCACCGGGCAGCAGGATGCTGTGCACAGCCAGCAGAATAATCAGGATCAGCAGTGCGCTCATCATAAATTTGGAGATGCGTTCCAAGCCCTGCTGCAGACCCATGCTGACCACAAAAAAGCCTGTGATAACGATGACGACCATCCAGCCGCCCATCTCACTGGGGTTGCCCAGCATTTTGTTAAAGACCGCTTCGGAACTGCTGTTTGCAGAGTTGCTGAACGTACCGGACAAAAATTTAAAGAAGTACGCCAGCATCCAGCCTGCCACGGTGGTATAATACATCATTAACAGATAGCTGCCTGCCATGCAGAACCAGCCGTGGATATGCCAACGACTGCCTTTCGGCTCTAAGGCTTGATAGGCCTGTACCGCGCTTTTGCGGCTGGCACGGCCAACTGCGAGTTCCATGGTCAGAACAGGCACGCCCAGCAGGACCAGAAACAGCAGATACAACAGCACAAACACTGCGCCGCCGCTTTGGCCTGCGACGTAAGGAAAGCGCCACACGTTACCGATGCCAATGGCACAGCCGGCACTGACCAGCAAAAAGCCGAGCCGCGACTTGAAATTTTCTCTTCCCATGATTTTTCCTCTTTTCTCTTTTTTGCCATACCACACCCAAAAGCTCGATAAAGTGCACACTTAGGGGAGGTATGGCACAGATACTACACTAAAGTGAAGTGCGTGTCAATAACATCGTGCATTTTATATCAAAATGTGGGATAATATGAAAAATAACCTGCGTAATTGCAGAAAAACGGAGGCATGTAACCATGAAATACGATTTTACCAGTATTCTGGACCGAAAAGGTAAGGATGCCATTGCCTACGATATGTTGGGCAGCGGCACTGCACCGGGTAAGCCCAAGGAAGGCTTTGACGCCATCCCCATGTGGGTGGCGGATATGAATTTCCCTGTGCTGCCCACGATTCAGAAGGCAATCATTGACCGTGTAAACCACCCGGCTTTCGGTTATTTCCGTCCTACGGATGAGTACTTTGACAGCATCATCCGCTGGCAGGAAACCCGCAACGGCGTCACCGGCCTGAAGCCAGAGCACATCGGTTACGAAAACGGTGTGCTGGGCGGTGTGATCAGTGCACTGAATATTTTGTGCAGCCGCGGCGACAAAGTGCTTTTACATTCTCCCACGTATGTGGGTTTTACCTCCAGCCTGAAGAACAACGGCTATGACATCATCCACAGCCCGCTGGTCAAGGATGAAAACGGCGTCTGGCGCATGGACTTCGCGGACATGGAAAAGAAAATCGTAGAAAATCAAATCCATGCCACGGTGTTCTGCTCGCCCCACAACCCTTGCGGCCGCGTGTGGGAGCGTTGGGAGCTGGAAAAGGCAATGGCACTGTTTGAAAAGTATGATGTGAAGGTAATTTCCGACGAGATCTGGTCGGACATCATTCGCCCTGGCTGCAAGCATATCCCCACGCAGTCGGTGAGCGCATACGCACATGAAAACACCATGGCCATGTATGCACCCAGCAAGACCTTTAACCTGGCTGGTCTGGTGGGCAGCTACCACATCATTTATAATAAGACCCTGCGTGAGCGCATCGACAAGGAATCCTCGCTGAGCCACTACAACAGCATGAACGTGCTGAGTATGCACGCACTGTTGGGTGCATATCAGCCGGAAGGCTACGAGTGGGCAGATGAACTGTGCCAGGTGCTGGCCGGAAACGTGGATTATGCCTGCGACTACATCGAAAAGAATTTCCCCGGTGTGGAGGTTTCCAAGCCGCAGGGTACCTACATGCTGTTTTTGGACTGCACCGAATGGTGCAAGGCACATGACACTACCGTTGAGCAGATTTTGCACGACGGCTGGGATGTGGGCGTGGCCTGGCAGGACGGACGTGCCTTCCATGGTCCCTGCCATATCCGCATGAATCTGGCATTGCCGCTGTCCCGCGTACAGGAAGCGTTTGACCGACTGTCCAAGTATGTATTTGTAAAGTAAACACAAAAAATCCCCGGTGCAGCGAATCACTGTACCGGGGATTTTTGTTTGTGGGATGTTATGTTTTCGAAAAGAAAAGGATGAGAAAAAAGGAAATGAATGATGAATGCTTGGCGCTCATTCATCATGGCCTTAGTATATCCTTAAAATCCGTCAGAAACGTGACAGGGATATGAAAGATTTGTAAACCTGCGATAGAATGTGTTGGAAAATCACAGATGAATGTGGCGGGGGGTGCCGTCAACATACATGGCAGGCAACTCAGTCTGCACCAGCGGACGAGCATAAGCCAGGAATTCGTCGCTCATCTGGGTGCCGTCTTCGGTGATCCACTCCAGAGGCACTTTCTTTTCCAGGTTTGCCACCTGCTCGATGGGCAGTAGCTCGGTGCCGCACAGGTAGGGCTTTTCGGAAATGCGCTTCAGGCCCACAACCTCGCCGGTGTGGCCGGCTGCAGCTGCATGAACGGCTGCGCCGCCTGCCTGATAGGCTTCATTGATATCGGTGCCGCTGGCCAGGTGAGAAGCGCAGCGCTGCAGAGTGGACAGCTCAATGGCGCGTGCCTTGGTGCCCAGGCGCTGGTTGAGCAGGTCTGCCAGCACACGGCCCGTGCCGGTCAGCATGGTGTGACCGAATACGTCCACAGCGCGGTCGTCGGCAGTCAGCTCGCACACATAACGACCGTCCGCCAGCTTAACGCCTTCGGAAACCGCAATGACGATGCTGGGCTTGACCTGCTGCAGAGCGCGAACCTTTTCCACGAAAGCGTCCACATCAAAGGGAACTTCCGGCAGATAAATCAGGTCAGCACCTTCGCAGTCGTCGCCCTTGGCCAGTGCAGCAGAAGCAGCCAGCCAGCCGGCGTTGCGGCCCATGATTTCCACGATGGTAACGGACTTGATGTCGTATACCAGAGAATCGCGCACCACTTCCTTAATCACAGAGGAAATGTACTTGGCAGCAGAGCCATAGCCGGGGGTGTGGTCGGTGCCCATCAGGTCGTTGTCGATGGTCTTGGGCACGCCCATAAAGCGAATGTCGCTGTTTACGGATGCACCGTAGCCAGCCAGCTTGCAGATGGTATCCATGGAATCGTTGCCGCCGATGTAGAAGAACCAGCCGATGTCCAGCTCTTTTAGAATCTCAAACAGCTTTTCGTACACAGCAGGCTCGGTCTGCCAGTCGGGCAGCTTGTAGCGGCAACTGCCCAAAAAGCTGGAGGGAGTACGCTTCAAAAGCTCCACTTCCATGCTGGTAGGCAGCACGGTGGACAGGTCTACGACCTTCTTTTTCAGCAGACCTTCCACACCAAAGCGCATACCGTAGACGGTTTCAGCGCCGCAGGCCAGGCAGCTTTCGTAAACGCCTGCCAGGCTGGAGTTGATAACAGCGGTAGGACCGCCGGACTGACCAACAATAGCATTTTTACCCATAGGTTGACTCCTTTATATTAGGTGCCCGGCAAACAAAAAAGCAGGCACAGTTTCCCAGAATAATTTTATTGTATCGTACCCGGCGGATTTGCGCAAGCAAAAGCGACCTTTTGCCCGGGAAATCTTGACGACATACAGCGGATAGGTTTTACTTAAAAAAACGGATGCCAGAGAAAGGAACATACAAGATGGAAACAAAGATGCAGCACAACATTGCGCTGATTGGATTTATGGGTGTGGGCAAGACCACCGTGTTTGAACAGATGAAACAGCTGGGTCTGCCCGGCGTAGATACCGATACACTGATTGAGGAAATGGCAGGGATGCCGGTTTCGGATATTTTTGCACAATACGGCGAGCCGCATTTCCGCCAGCTGGAAACGCAGGCCGTGTGCCGTGCAGCAGAATTGCAGGGTACTGTGATTTCCTGCGGCGGCGGTGCGGTACTGAAGCAGGAAAACGTAGATGCGCTGCGCCGCACCGGAAAAATCGTTCTGCTGACCGCAACCCCGGAAACTATTTTGGAGCGGCTGAAGGATGACGATACCCGGCCTAAGCTGCGCGGACGCAAAACGGTGGAAGGCATTGCCCAGCTGATGGCGGAGCGCCAGGCGGTATACGAAGCTGCGGCACAGATCACCATTGCAACGGATGGAAAAACACCGCAGGCAATCTGCGCGGAGATTTTGGCGGCGGTACAGGAGTAAATACAAAGAAAAGCCGACATTTTCAAAGCGGCAGGGAATATGGTATACTGATACAACATAAGTAAGAAGGGGGAGATACCATGAAGCAGATCCTGGTTTTAGGCGGCGGCGCAGCCGGTATGATCGCGGCAATTACAGCGGCGGAAAAGGCAGGCCACAGCGCCCATGTGGTGCTGGTGGAGGGCAGCCAAAAGCTGGGCAAAAAGCTGCTGGCTACCGGCAACGGCCGATGCAATCTGGGCAATGCGGATATTCGCCCGGCATGGTATTTCACATCGGACCAGCGGAATATGCAGGCCATGCTGGAAATGATTCAGTCCAAGGCCGATCCGCTGAAATGGTTTGCTGACCACGGCCTTTTATGCCGGGAGCCGGACGAAGCAGGGCGCATTTACCCGTATTCCAATCAGGCGGCGGATGTGTGCAATCTGCTGCTGTACTGGCTGCAGCAGACTGGGGTGGAAGTGCTGTGTGAAAGCCGTGTCAAGGACCTTTGGATGAAAGGCGATACCTATACGGTGCAGCTGGAGGATGGCCGTCGGCTGAACGGTCAGGCTGTAATTTGTGCACTGGGCGGCAGCGCCGGACCGCAGTTCGGTACAGACGGCTTCGGCACACGCCTGGCGGCGCTGCTGGGGCTGCGTGTGGTGCAAGAATACCCTTGCCTGGTACCGCTGCAATGTGAAAAAAGCCAGGTGAAAGACCTGGCAGGCATCCGCGTAAAAGGTGATGTGACCCTGTATGCCGGTGAAAAGCCCTTGCGGAAAGAGCGCGGCGAAGTGCAGTTTACCGACTACGGTATTTCCGGCATTGCGGTGATGCAGCTTTCCGGTCTGTTGCACCCTCGTATGAAACAGGACGTTTCGATTTGCCTGGATGTATTTCCCCAGATGACCGAAAGCCAGCTGGCGGAATATCTTGCGCGCCGTGCGCAGCTGATGCCGGGGGCTACGGTGGCAGACTGCATGACAGGCCTGATTCATCGGAAAGTAGGCCTTGCGGTGTGGAAGCGCTGCGGCCTTGGTTCGGAGCATCGCCCGGCGGCACAGTTGCAGGCAGCCGAATGGACTAAGCTGGCGGCAGGCTTTAAGCAATGGCGCTTTACTGGGCTTACCGCCACAGGCTGGAAAAATGCCCAGACAACCGGCGGCGGCTTGGCACTGGATCAGCTGGAAACCGGCAGCTTTGCAGTAAAAGACTGCCCCACGCTGTATTTTACCGGCGAAACCGTGGACTGTGCCGGAAGCTGCGGCGGCTTTAATCTGTACTGGGCTTTCGGCAGCGGTATTCTGGCCGGCCGAAGTGCAGCGGCAGCAATGGCACAGAAAAATACAAAGCCGACCCCAAAAGGTCGGCAGCATAAAGACAAAAAACGATCCAAATAAATAAGGAGAACTGGCATGACTAATACGATTGAAAAAAACCGCGTTGGTCTTAACAGCAACCAACTGCGGATTCTGGCGGTATGTCTTATGTTACTGGACCATTTATGGGGCGCAGTAATCAATGGACAGGCCTGGATGACCTGCGTTGGCCGAATGGCTTTTCCGATTTTTGCGTTTTTGATTGCAGAAGGCTATGCCCACACCCACGATTGGAAAGCCTACGCAAAGCGGCTGTTTTGGTTCGCATTGATCAGCGAAGTACCGTTTGACTATATGATGGAATCCACGCCCTTGTTCCCGTTCCATCAGAACGTGATGTTTACGCTGCTGCTGGGCCTGTTGGCCATTCATTGCTGGGAGCTGGCAAGCGCAGCCGAGAAAACTGCGGCGCGGCTGGGATGGTCGATGCTGTGCCTTTTGTGCGTACTGAT
This sequence comes from Faecalibacterium sp., assembly GCA_020025795.1. Classification (GTDB taxonomy): domain Bacteria; phylum Bacillota; class Clostridia; order Oscillospirales; family Ruminococcaceae; genus Faecalibacterium. The sequence continues at coordinate 14,087 of JAHHRK010000012.1, forward strand.
GGGTGCAGTAGGTATGACGGACTACGGCAGCATGGGTGTCGTGACGGTACTTTTGTTCTGGGTGAGCCGCACGCTGCCCTATCGCTGGATTTTCCAGCTGGTGGGTATGGTGATCCTGAACGTTGTAACCGTAGAGGGATTTACATTTCTGGTGGAAATTGGTCCCTGGAAGTACGATTTTCCGCAGCAGGGCTTTGCTGTGCTGGCTTTGATTTTCATCTGGCTGTACAACGGGAAAAAAGGCCGTACCAGCAAGCCGCTGCAGTATGCGGTGTATGCATTTTATCCGGCCCATATGCTGGTGCTGTACCTGATCCGCACCTTGCGCTGAGAAAAGAATATCTTACAAAAAACGGCGCGGCCCGAAGAAGGGCCGCGTCGCTTTTTTGTGCAGAAAAGAAAGCGTTGGCATATTTTGACAAGGTTTGAAAAGCCGTGTTATAGTAAAAAAAGTAAAATGTGGGAGTGTACGCAAAGAGGGAGAGAATCAATGCAAATCATCAATATTGAACGAACGCTGGGTAATACGCCTCGCTGTGGCGAGATTCCCGGACAAAAGGATATTCTCCGGCAGGTTATGACGGTTGCGTGGCCGTCTATGCTGGAAATGCTGCTGGTCAGCCTGGTAGGCTTGGTGGATACCGCAATGGTCAGCAGCCTGGGCGAAAGTGCCATTGCGGCAGTTGGTATTACGACACAGCCAAAATTTATTGGTCTGTGCTTTTTTATGGCATTGAGTATGGCGGTTTCGGCACTGGCGGCACGCCGCAAAGGCGAACAAAACGAAGCCAGTGCAACCCAGGTGCTGCGTATGGCTCTGGTGATCGCTCTGGGGATGTCGCTTTTGATCAGCGTAGTATTCGTGACCTTTGCAAAGCAGATCTGTTATCTGGCCGGTGCAGGCGAAGATATTGTACAGGCCGCGGCAGAGTATTTGCAGATCATCATGGGCGGTATTGTGTTTACCATCGTAAGCAACATCATCAACGCGGTGCAGCGCGGCTGCGGTAACACCCGCCTTTCCATGAAAACAAATGTGGTGTCCAACCTGGTGAATATTGCGTTGAACTATCTGCTGATTGGGGGCCACTTTGGATTTCCGGCGCTGGGCGTCCGCGGTGCGGCAATTGCAACGGTAGTTGGCACCATGGTGGGCTGCATGATGAGTATTGCTTCGCTGTTCAGCAAGCATACCTATATACATGCTCGCAAACTGCTGGACCCGTCCGTTGGCGGCTGGTTCGATGGCCGCAACCTGCGCTCTCTTTTGGATGTGGGCGGCAGCGTATTCGTAGAGCAGGTCTTTATGCGTGTGGGCTTTTTGGCCTTCTCGTTGATCGTGGCAAAGCTGGGTACGCTGGAAATGGCGGCGCACGTCATTGGCATGAATGTAATGACCATTTCGTTCTGTATTGGTGACGGTCTGCAAACGGCCAGTATCGCACTTTCCGGCCAGAACCTAGGCAGCAACCGCCCCGATATGGCACGGATCTACGCTTCGGTATGCCAGCGTGTAGGCTTTACCTGCGCGGTGATTTTGTCCGTTGTACTGTTTACATTTAATCGACAGATCTACCATCTGTTCTCTACCGATCCGATTGTACTGGGTTACGGCTCCAAGATTATTCTGCTGCTTTGCCTGATTTTGTTCTTCCAGATTTCTCAGGTGATTTACGGCGGCGTGCTGCGCAGCGCAGGCGATACCAAGTATACCGCAATGGTTTCTCTGATTTCCATCACCGTCGTGCGTGTCAGCATCAGCTGGGTGCTGTGCTATCCGATGGGGTTGGGGCTGACCGGTGCATGGCTGGGCATTTTGTTCCAGCAGGCTTTGAGCTGGTATCTGTTCTGGAAGCGTTTCTGCAAGGGCGACTGGACCAAGATCAAAATCTGATGCTTATTCCCATGGGCGCAGCAGCTCCGGCGGCACCAAAGACGCATCAAAGCGGTAGTGAGATGTGGGTGGATCCGTGGGAAGATAATCTTCTTCCCGATTCGGCTGACCGCTGTTGTGGATGATATAGGTCACGCCATCGGCGTTCCGTTTGTCGGAAACGATACCGATGTGTTTGTCTTCCCGGAAAATTACGATGTCGCCAGGCTGCCACTGGTCGATTTCGGTGGGGTCGGTGGTAAGAGAAATCGCATATGTATCAAAGAATACCCGCAGGTTTTTCACCCGGCGGAAATCAATGTTGGGGTCTCGTGTGGTTACATTGGGATAGGCGGCAGGCCGCGCCGCAATGTCCGCGTCCACCATATCCCGCAGGCAGTAACCGGCGTTTTTGAAGGCACGCCAAACAACATCCGCACACACGCCGATGTTGTCAGGCGGATAGCCGCCGGGTTGATAATCGCCGTTGTAGGTGGGGTGGTTTTTGGCGTCCTTCCGCGCACCCAGAAGAAAATCTGTGTAATCGTCGGTGTGGTCAGCGTTGAAATCGACTGGGCTGTATACAGTATCAATACCGAAATCCTTGGCAGTGTATACTGTTTGGGACAGACGGAACCACCGGTACAGGGAAACACCGCCCCAAACCACCAAAGAAACCAGCGCAGCGGCAGAAAGCAGAACTGCAGTTTGGAGTAAGCGCCGTTTCAGGCGATGGATGCGGCGTGTATGGCGAGAGTATCGCATCAAAATCACTTCCCGAAAAGATTTTATTGGTTCTATTGTAGCACAGGCGATGCCCCAAAAAGCAAAACAGCACGAGAATCTGTAAGTTTTTGCCGGAATGTTCCACACCAAAAGAGAGTGTGCCGCTGCATGAGAGAAACCCTGCAGCGGCGCTGGCGGTGAATCTTTTGTTTCCAATGAAGAAAAGAAACTGACGATGATGCGTAATTCTACTGCTGGTCGGTTGTGCCAGGGCTGGGTGTATGTTATCCTTGCGGCGAGGTGATGCAGATGTTTTCCATTGAAAAGCAGCAATTCGGAGCTTTTGTGGCTGCGCTGCGCAAAGAAAAAGGACTGACTCAAAAAGAACTGGCCCAGAAACTGTATGTTTCGGATAAGGCTGTGAGCAAGTGGGAAACCGGAGCAAGTATTCCGGACACGGCTTTGCTGATTCCACTGGCGGAGATTTTGGGTGTAACGGTGACAGAGCTGTTGCAGTGCCAGCGCAACCCCACAGGAGAGCCGCTGGACGCAACCGAGGTGGAATCCGTGGTCCAAACTGTGGTTTCCTATGCGGGTGCAGAAAAACCGCGACGCGCCTGGCGCGAGAAGACCTCTTGGCAGACGGCCTTTTTTGTATCAGTGCTGGTTGGAGCAGTGCTGCTGGTTTTGTGCTGGCGGCTGGGCTGCCTGGGTGCAATCGAGTGGACCTTTGGAAGTCTGGGGCTGGTGTTCGGCGGATATTTCTGCCTGATCGCTCCGCTGCGTTTGCCTAAAATGTACGATGAAAACGCCATCGACTTTTTCTGCGATGGTCCGATGCGGATGCACATGATGGGCCTGCATTTCAATAACCAGAACTGGCCATATATCCGAAAGGCTGCTGTGCTGTGGGGCTGTGCCATGCTGGTGGCCGCGCCGGTTGTATCCATTGTGCTGCACCTGTGGCTGCCTGCAAGCTGGGCGCAGGCCAAAGATACCGTGCTTTTGGTGGTGTATCTGAGCAGCCTGTTCGCTTCTATTTATATGGCAGGCAACAAACGGTAATGACCCGAAAACACAATCCCAAAGAGTGCCGCGAAGCGAAATGCTTTTGCGGCACTCTTTTTGTGGAAAAGAAAAACAATATTTTAAAAAAATGTAAATTCAGGCGCTTTTACTTGACGGAACTCTGCCTTGGTCTTATGGTAGTTAATAAACCTAATAGTTACATTGGTTAACTATCAGAGCATTGGAAACAGGAGGCATTATGGATAAGCCAAAAACTGAAAGCGTAGAGCTGTTTCGCCTGATGGACCGGGTGCGCCGTGCCTGGCTCAGCGTGACACCCCACGAGACTTTGAACAAATCTCAGTTTGCAACGCTGCTTGCCATTTTCCGCAAGAGCGGCCAATGCAACGAGGCGGAAGGAGAACAGAACTGTTCCATCACGCCGTCCGCTTTAGCAGAGGCGATGCATCAGAGCCGACCGGCACTGAGCCAGCGTATCCATGCGCTGGAAGAGATGGGCTATGTGGAGCGTGTATCCGACCCGACCGACCGGCGTGTGGTAGGGGTACGCCTTACAAAAAAAGGCGTGCAGGTATTGAGCAGAGCGAAAGAACGGTTTGACGGCATACTTTTCCGGGCAATGGAACAGCTGGGTCCGGAGAACGCGGAAACGCTGGTCACACTGCTGGCAGAACTGGCCGATGCGCTGGAAGCCGCAGTGGAACCGCAGACAACAGGAGAGTGAACAGAAACATGATGAAATTAAAACACTATGTCAAACCATACCTGGGGTATGTGTTTGCCATCATTGCGCTGCTGTTTTGTCAGGCAGCGGTGGATTTGAACCTGCCCAACCTGATGAGCGACATCGTTAATGTGGGTATCCAGCGCGGCGGCATTACCGAATCGGCGCCGGAGGCTGTGGATGCAGATGTGCTGGATGTGATGCTGCGCTTTGCATCCCCCGAGGACCAGGCTGTGATTCAGAAAAGCTACCAGCCGGCAGATGAAACGACCCTGTCGGCAGAGCAGTGGAAGAAGTTTGTAAAAGAATGGCCGGCTGCCCAGCAGGGCGGCGTTATGCGCCTGACCGCAGAAAATGCAGCGGAAAAAGAGCAGGCAGGCCAGGCATTCAGCCGCGCTTGCTATGCGCTGTCCCAGATGATGCAGAAAATGCCTGTTCCGGCCGAGAGCGCACAGGCTGATCCCATGGAGATGGCACAGGCAGGCACGCTGGCACCCATGCTGGATGCGCTGCCCCAGGATACGCTGAACGAAGTGATTGCGGCAGCAGCTGCTGCACCCGATATGATGCTGGAGCAGATGTCGGCTGCGTTCATTAAAATTTTTTACACCCAGCTGGGCGCAGATATGGCAGGCATCCAGAACGGATATATCTACCGTGTGGGTGCTAAAATGCTTCTGATGACCCTGCTGCTGGTGATGTGCGCCATCAGCGTGGGCTTCTGCGCCAGCCGCCTGGGTACAGGCGCTGCCAAGGATATCCGCCGCGATATCTTCGTGCGCATTACCGGCTTTACCAACAACGAATACGACCGCTTTGGTACGGCCAGCCTGATTACCCGCAGCACCAATGACGTGATGCAGATTCAGGGCCTTTTGTCCATGGGTCTGCGCACGATGTTCTATGCGCCCATCATCGGTATTGGCGGCATTTTTATGGCAGTGCGTAAAAGCGCAGGCATGGCCTGGATCATTGCGCTGGCAGCAGTGGTTATCTTTGGCGTGATCAGTGTGCTGTTCTCTGTGGCAGTGCCTCGTTTTAAGATCATGCAGAAGCTGGTGGACCGCCTGAACCTGGTCAGCCGCGAAAACCTGTCCGGCATGATGGTCATCCGTGCGTTCTCCAACCAGAAATTTGAGGAAGAACGCTTTGCCAAGGCCAACCGCGTATTGGCGGATAACAACTTGTTTGTATATCGCGCTATGGCAACCATGATGCCTGTGATGATGCTGGTGATGAACGGCGTATCCCTGCTGATCGTCTGGGTGGGCGGCAAAAATATTGCAGCATCCACCATGCAGGTAGGTGATATGATGGCCTTTATCCAGTACACGATGCAGATCATCATGTGCTTCCTGATGATTAGTATGGTGTTCGTCATGGTGCCCCGTGCCGTGGTTTCCGCAAACCGTATTGCTGAGGTGCTGGACACCGACAGCAGCGTGCAGGATTCCGAAAAGCCCCAGCATCTGCCCGAAAACGTAAAGGGCGAGATCCAGTTCCATGACGTTTCCTTCCGCTACGAAGGCGCAGAGGAAAATGTGCTGGAGCACGTTTCCTTTACCGCAAAGCCCGGCGAAACCACCGCATTTATCGGTTCCACCGGCAGCGGCAAATCCACACTGGTGAACCTGATTCCTCGTTTTTATGATGTGACCGAAGGCTCGATCACGCTGGACGGGGTGGATATTCGCAACCTGCCCCAGACCGAACTGCGCAGCAAAATCGGTTACGTGCCCCAGAAGGGCGTCCTGTTCAGCGGCGATATTGCTTCCAACCTGCGCCTGGGCGACAAAGAGGCCGACGAAGCAACGCTGCGCGGTGCCATTGAAACCGCACAGGCTGCCGAGTTTGTGGACCTTCTGCCGGACGGTTTGGAAACTGCTATCAGCCAGGGTGGCACGAATGTTTCGGGCGGCCAGCGTCAGCGCCTTTCCATTGCGCGCGCTTTGGTCAAGAATGCACCTGTCTTTATCTTTGATGATACCTTCTCTGCGCTGGACTTTAAGACCGACGCAAAGCTGCGTGCTGCTTTGAAGGAGCGCACCGCCGATGTGACCATGTTGATCGTGGCGCAGCGCGTTTCCACCATTATGCACGCAGAGCAGATTGTGGTGCTGGACGAAGGCCGCGTGGTCGGCATCGGTACCCACGAAGAACTGCTCAAGAATTGTAAGACTTACCGCGAAATCGCGCAGAGTCAGCTTTCAAAGGAGGAATTGGCGTAATGGCAGGACATGGGAGAGGAGCCCGCGCCATGATGCCGGGCGAAAAGGCAAAAGATTTTAAGGGCACGATGAGACGGCTGATTGCATATCTGCACCGCTATCTGCCCGCAATCGTAATGGTGATGCTGTTCGCCGTTGCGTCCACGATTTTCTCGATTCTGGGACCGCGCATTCTGGGCAGCGCCACTACCGAACTGTTTAACGGTGCCATTGCTCAGCTGACCGGTACTGGCAGCATCAACTTTGCGGCTGTGGCACAGATTCTGCTGTTTTTGGCGGTGATTTATCTGGTGTCGGCGGTACTGTCCTATATTCAGGGCTTTATCATGACCCGTATTTCCACGGAAATCAGCTACGGCATGCGCAAGGACATCAGCGAAAAAATCAACCGGATGCCGCTTTCGTACTTCGACCGTGTTTCCCATGGCGAGGTGCTGAGCCGCATCACCAACGATGTGGATACCGTTACCCAGACGCTGAACCAGAGCATGACCCAGATCGTAACCAGCGTGACCCAGTTTATCGGCGTATTGATCATGATGCTGCTCATCAGCCCGCTGATGACGCTGGTGGCACTGTGCATCCTGCCGCTGAGCCTGGTGATCGTGCGCAACGTGGTCAAGCGCAGTCAGCCGATGTTCCAGAAGCAGCAGGCTTATCTGGGCGATGTGAACGGCCATGTAGAAGAAATGTACGGCGGCCATCTGGTTGTGACCGCATTCAACGGCGAAAAGGCCAGCATTGATACCTTTAACGAAATCAACGAAAAACTGTACCAGGCATCCTGGAAGAGCCAGTTCATTTCCGGCATGATGATGCCTTTGATGAACTTTGCCGGAAACCTGGGCTATGTGGGCATCTGCATTCTGGGCGGTTTCCTGTCGCTGCACGGCAAAATCACCGTCGGTAACATTCAGGCATTCATTCAGTATGTGCGTAACTTTACCCAGCCAGTGCAGCAGATTGCAAACATTTCCAACGTGTTGCAGCAGACGGCTGCCGCAGCTGAGCGCGTATTCAGCTTTTTGGAAGAAGAAGAGGAAACGCCTGATCCGGAAAATCCGCTGCCTGCCGATTTGATTCAGGGTGAAGTGACTTTTGCACATGTCCACTTTGGCTACACCCCGGAAAAGACCATCATCAACGATTTCTCGGCAGTTATTCAGCCGGGCCAGAAGGTGGCAATTGTTGGTCCTACCGGCGCAGGCAAGACAACCATGGTCAAGCTGCTGATGCGCTTCTACGACGTAAACGAAGGCGCTGTGCTGCTGGACGGCTACGACGTGCGCCAGTTTACCCGCAGCGACCTGCGCAGCAGCTTCGGCATGGTTTTGCAGGATACCTGGCTGTATAACGGCAGCATTATGGAGAACATCCGCTACGGCCGCCTGGACGCTACCGATGAAGAAGTGATTGCAGCGGCAAAGGCTGCACAGGTGGACCATTTCGTTCATACGCTGCCCCAGGGCTACGACACCGTATTGAACGAAGAAGGCAGCAACATCAGTCAGGGCCAGAAACAGCTGCTGACGATTGCCCGCACCATCGTTTCCAATCCGCGCGTTTTGATTTTTGACGAAGCAACTTCCAGCGTGGATACCCGCACGGAACTTTCCATTCAGAAGGCAATGGACAACCTGATGGAAGGCCGCACCAGCTTTATCATTGCACACCGCCTGTCCACCATTCGGGACGCCGATGTGATTCTGGTGATGAAGGACGGTGACATTGTGGAAACCGGTCGCCACGAAGAACTTTTGGCAAAAGGCGGTTTCTACGCAGAGCTGTATCAGAGCCAGTTTGCAAACGTGGGCTGAGCCTGTTCAAAAGAATAGCAAAGAAAAAAGGCACATCATGCGATGTGCCTTTTTTCTTTTGGTGAGAACAGGATAAAAAATGACCGCACCCGGATACAGCCATATGCGACAAAGCTATATCAGGGGGCGGTCATAGAAAGGGGAGCAAGTTTTAGAGAATGGTGGAGAAGATTTGGTTATCCTCGGCGCAGCAATCGCTGCTGTGAGCAAACTGGATAATGCCTTCGTAATGCTCGCCGTAAATGGGTTCTTCCATCGTGCTGGAGCCGTAGCAAGGTACAGAGTAATCCAGCTGGCCGGCATTGATAATGGTGTTGTGATGCACCTGTACATTGCGGCAGGAAGAGAAGAAACCAGCCAGGCGTGGGCAGTCTACAATGGTATTGTTGCAAAGCTCGATGTCCTGGAACACCGGGTATTCGGTGCGGCCACCGGGCAGGTAAACACCCATATAGATGACACCCATCTGCCAGGCGTTCAAATCGCAGTGACGAATCACATTATTGCGGATGAGCAGGTCGGTAACGCCCTGGCCTTCGCTCCAGCGGCTTTCGCAGCCGGTTTCGATTTGAATGGCAGCGCCCTGAATGTTTTCAAACAGATTGTTTTCCACCAGGCCGTGGCTGCCTTGCAGCAGTGCGCCGCGCGCACGGTTGTTGGTGAAGCGGCAGTTGCGGATGATGTAATAATCCGTATGGAACGTGCGGTTAAACACCACGGTTTCATCGTCCAGCGCTGTCGGCAGCGCATCTTTCAGCTTCATGATGCAGGTGCGGTCTTCGGGCTGATAGCCGACTTCCAGAATTTCCGAAGTGTAGCCCACCGGAGAAAGGTCCGGATTGCGCAGCTCGATGATGCTGCCTTTTTCAAATTGCAAGGCCGCTTCGGCAACGCGCAGCGCTTTCAGCGTGTGGCTGTCCAGAATACGAACGCCCATGCTGGAATTATCGTGCAGGTTGATGCAGTCGTCGCCAGCGCCGGAAAAGTCGCAATCTTCGATAATGAAGTTGCCCTGCGAGTTGCCAACGTGCAGGCAGTCTACCGAAATCGAAACGCTGCG
>JAHHRK010000013.1 GCA_020025795.1 Faecalibacterium sp.
TCGGCAGCACCTTTGAGGCACCCGTTGTTTCCATCACCAAGTTCGGTGCATTCGTCCGTATCCTGCCCGGCGTTGACGGTCTGGTTCACATCAGTGAGATCAGCAACGAGCGCGTGGAGAAGGTCGGCGACGTGCTGAAGGTTGGCGATATGGTCAACGTGAAGCTGCTGGATGTTGACTTCGACAAGAAGCGCATCAGCCTGTCCATGAAGGCTCTGCTGAGCGACGCAGAGGACGCTGAATAAGCAATAACAAGCTACCTAAAAGCCCTCGCCTGCATAAGGCGAGGGCTTTTTTGCATCCTGTATTTCCAGTTTTGCAGCACTGTGGTATAATAGAATTACTGATTTGAAAAATAAGGAGAGACGGTATGGGAACCATTCATACGTTGTGGAAAAAATACGGAGAAGTGCTCCGCTATCTGTTTTTTGGTGTTCTGGCCACAGTGCTGAATATTACGCTGTACAGCTTGTTTCAGGTGCTGTTTGGGTATGAAGCGGCAAATGGCTGGGCAAATATTTTGAACAATGCGATTTGCATCTTGTTTGCGTATGGTACCAACCGCCTCTGGGTGTTTGCAAGTAAAACCCACGGCAAAGAGGCCTGGCAGGAGTTTGGCAAGTTCGTTACCTGCCGCCTGGGTACGCTGGTGATCGATACACTGATCATGTTCGTGGGCGGCAACTGGATCGGACCGATGCTGGTTTCGGAACAGTGGCTGAAGCTGTGGGGCACTGGTGTGAAGGTTGCCTCCAATGTAGTTGTGGTCGTACTGAATTATATATTCAGTAAGCTGCTGATATTCAAAAAGTAAACCGAAATAACAGGAGGTCTGTACGATGAAAAAGCATAAAAAAGGTTTTGCATTCCGTTTGACCGGCATGATTCTGGGCTTTAGTGCGCTGGCTGTTGCCATTACAGGTCTGGTGTTTGGTTTGATCGGCTGGCAGATGGGCAAGGCAAGCGACCGCACAAATCGATAATAAAATAGGAGATTGATAATATGAATAAAAAAGAAATTATGTCTCGCGTAGACCACACGCTGCTGAAGGCAGATGCTACCTGGGCACAGATTCAGAAGCTGTGCGATGAGGCAATCGAAAATGGTTGTGCTTCTATCTGCATTAATACCTGCTACGTAAAGCAGGCAGTGGACTATATGGCAGGTCGTGTGCCGGTGTGCTGCGTGGTTGGCTTCCCTCTGGGTGCAATGGATACCGCATCCAAGTGCTTCGAGGCAAAAACCGCTGTGGAAAACGGCGCTCAGGAAGTGGATATGGTCATCAACATCGGCTGGCTGAAGGATGGCCGCTACGAGGACGTGAAAAACGAAATCGCTGCTGTTAAGGCTGCTGTGGGCGACAAGGTTCTGAAGGTCATTATCGAGACCTGCCTGCTGACAGACGAGCAGAAAGAAATCATGTGCGACATCGTGCCGGAGGCCGGCGCAGACTTTATCAAGACCAGCACCGGTTTTTCTACCGGCGGTGCAACCTTTGCAGATATTGAGCTGTTTGCTCGCTGCGTAAAGGGTCGCTGCAAGATCAAGGCAGCTGGCGGCATCTCCACTGTGGAGGATATGGAAAAGTTCATTGAGCTGGGTGCAGACCGTCTGGGTACCAGCCGTGCGGTAAAGCTGATGAACGGCGAAGAAGCAAAGGGTTACTAAGTTTTGAAAAAAGAGCGAAGCGCAGGCTGCTGTGCTTCGCTCTTTTTTGATTCGTGCGCAGAAAAATAGCGTGGTCATAAAGTTTTTACATATGCCGCAGTCTGTCATACTTGGCATGGTTGGCGGCTCGTGATATACTATAAATTGTGTAATTATCGCCAGGTATGCAGAAGGGAGCTGACGCTATGAAACGGTCATGGATTGCGGCCACAGCAGTTTTGCTGATTACCGTGCTGCTGTGCGGCTGTACAACAGGCGGCAGCGTGGAGGAACTTCTGCGCGCACCGCAGCTTTCGGTGAATGTAAAAGCTGTACAGAGTGCGCTGAACAGCTACCTGGGCGAAACGATTCAGCTGCGATACCCAAACCGGGGCGAGTTCCTGACACCGTATATCTTTGGCGATTGGGACGGCGACGGCGAAAAAGACGCAGCGGTTTTGTATCAGTCGTCGGAAAGCGTAAATGTACAGCTTGCCCTGCTTCAGCGGGATGAGGAAGAAAACTGGAAGGTTGTCAGCACCGTAGAAGGCCTTTCTGCCGCGGTGGATTCTGTGCAGCTGGCTGTCATGCAGTCCACAGGTGCGGAGCAAATCATGGTGGGCTACGCTACCGCAGGTGATACCTATTTGGCGGTGTACAACCTGCATGACGGTGTGCTGGAAACCGTATTGCAGCAGCCTTATACCCAATATCTGGTAGAGGAAATCACCGGCGACAAACAGGACGATTTGATTGTTTTGGCGGCGGACAGTACCGGCAAAACCCAGGTACAGGTTTTGATCAGTGATGGAAACGGATTTACCCAGCTGCCTTTGATTGAGCTGCCGGAAAAACAGTTTTCCGGCTATGCATCGCTGGCGGCAGGCAAAGGCGCCAACAATGGACGATTCCTGGTATTGGATGGGTGGACTGGCGTTTCCGGACAGGAGCTGGCTTCGGTTGTATTCCAATATGAACCGACCAATCAACGCATGGTTGTGGCAGAATTGCAGGGGGTAGAAAACCTGTATGAAAGCACCACGCGGTATGCGTCTTGCCTGACCAGCCGGGATTTGGACGGCGACGGCGTGGTGGAAATCCCGACTCAGCCGGAGGAATCCGGCGTTTTGATCCTGACCAAGGGAAAGCGGTATTCTTTTGTGCGCTGGATGGATTTCACTGGTACTCCGGCAGAAAAAAGCTTTGGCCTTCTGGACGAGGCCTATGGCACATATATTCAGCTTCCGCCCCAGTGGGAAGGAAACCTGCTATTGACCGACGGCGAGGACGGAACGGTAGAACTGTACAATTTGGCAGGCGATCGGCTTTTGATGCGTCTGCGTATTACAGACGAGGTTGCTCCGGTAGGGTGGTATACCATCGGCCTGGTAGCATCACAGCAGATTCAGATGCAGCTGGGGGACAGTGTGACCGATTCAGAAATAGCAAATATGCGCGGCAGAGTTTACCTGCTGTGACGATTTCCAAAAGGAGAAGCGACAACCATGAAGCGTATTTTGGTAGTAGAAGACGAGGCCAGTATTCGGGATATGATTGCACTGAACCTGCGTTTGCACGGTATGGAAGCCGTAGAAGCGGACAGCGCCGAGCGTGCGTTGGAACTGCTGGCGGATGGTGCACCCTGTGATGCGGCACTTTTGGACGTAATGCTGCCGGGCATGAACGGATTTTCGCTGTGCGAGGAGATTCGGAAAAAGGACGATGCCATCGGTATCATTATTGTCAGCGCCAAAGGTCAGGAAAATGATAAGATTCGTGGCCTTTCCATCGGCGCGGATGATTACATTACAAAGCCGTTTTCCGTGAGTGAATTGATTGCCCGGCTGGATGCGCTGTGCCGCCGTGTGAACCGTGCAACGGCAGAAGAAACCGGACATCTGGAATCTGGCGAGTTTGTTCTGGACGAAAGCAGCCGGACCTTTTCCAAAAACGGACAGCCCATCGACTTGACACAAGTAGAATTTCAAATCATGGAGCTGTTCTTTGAAAATGTCGGCGTAGCACTGGAGCGGGAAAAAATCCTGAAAGGTGTATGGGGCGAAAATTATTTCGGCGATGTAAAAATCGTGGATGTGAATATTCGCCGCCTGCGTATGAAAATCGAGGATGAACCATCCAATCCCAAGCACATCCTGACGGTGTGGGGATATGGTTACCGCTGGAATTAAAAAGCATGATAAAATCGGGAAGGGGGCTGTCTGAATGCGCAGCGGTATTACACGGCGTTGGCTGAGAGGCAGCCTGCTGACCATTGTATTGGTGATCTTTCTGGCTGAGGTTATATTTTTGAAGCTGTATGGGCAAAGCCATTACAGCAGTGTGCGCCAGCAGATGCAGATGCAGTTTTCTACCATGATCGGACAGCTGAACACTTATACGGGTGAAAATGAAGCAGCGGCGGCCCATGTGCGCAGTATGGCGCTGCGCCGTATGGTGGAGCAGTTTCAGGAAAAGGACAAGTTCGAGTTTATGCTGCTGGATGCGTGGGGCGATGTGATTGCTTCTACCAGCGGCGTTTCGGTAGAGGGAATCGTAAGTAAAGAGGACTTTTCCGAAGCACAGCGCGACGGCATAGGCGGCAATGCCACCTATAAAACCGACACTGGCGAATGGGTCATGGCTTCGTGTATGCTGCTGCCGTATAATGCCGAGGATGTGGCAGCCTTACGGCTTGTAACAAGCCTGACACTGGTAGAAGCCCACCTGCACAGGGTGTTTTTGCTCAGTCTGCTGGTGATTGCTACGATTCTGGGCGGTGCGGTGATTTCGGGCCTGTATTTTGTGCGCAGTATTGTGCAGCCGCTGAGTGACATGGAACAAACCGCCGCCAGCATTGCGGCTGGCGATTTGAGTGTGCGCCTTCCGGCCAAAGGCGACAGCCGAGACGAAATCGACCGGCTGAGCGTTTCCATCAATCGAATGGCAGAAGGTCTGGCCGAAACGGAGCGCATCCAGAACGAGTTTATCAGCTCGGTGTCCCATGAATTGCGCACGCCGCTGACCAGCATCAAAGGCTGGATCGAAACACTGGAAATGATTCATGATCCCACCGATGAAAACTACGGCAAAGGCCTTTCCATCATCAGCTCAGAAGCCGACCGACTGTACAGCATGGTGGAGGAGCTGCTGGACTTTTCTCGCTTACAGAATGGGCGGTTGCCGGTTGTGATGCAGCCACTGGATTTAGTGGCAGAAGTGACCGACGCGGTGCTGTTCTTGGAACCGCGATGCAGCCAGAGTGGCCTGAATTTAGTTTACGATGAACCAGAAGAAACCATTCCGGTTTTTGCAGATCCGGACCGCTTGCGGCAGGTGTTCATCAACGTGATGGACAACGCTGTGAAATATTCCGTAATGGGCGGCCGCATCACCGTAAAGGTGTGGGCCGGCAAAAAGAAAGCCTTTGTGGAAATCTTTGATCAGGGCCGTGGAATTTCTCCAGCGGACCTGAACAACGTGAAATCCAAATTTTATAAAGGAAAAAACGCCGTGTGGGGCAGTGGCATCGGGTTGGCGCTGGTCGACGAGATCATGACAGCGCAGAACGGTACCCTGGATATTCGCAGCACGCTGGGCCGGGGTACGGTCGTTACCCTGGGTTTGCCGCTGTATAAGCCGGATAAAAAACCGCAGGCGTAAAGAGGAGAAGCTGATGAAACAACAAGAAACCTGTAAATTTAAAACCAGCGTAGGCGGTCAGGCCTTGATGGAAGGCATCATGATGCGCGGCCCGGAAAAGATCGCCTGCGCAGTTCGCCGCCCGGATGGTACGCTGGATATTACCGAAGAACCGGTCAAACATTATCCCTGGCAGAAGATTCCGTTTGTGCGCGGTACCTGCTCCATGGTGGACAGCCTGATTACCGGCTACCGCTACCTGATGCACTCTGCCGAAGTGAGCATGGGCGACGAATATGAGGAGGAAGAACCTTCCAAGTTTGAAAAATGGATTACGGACCATCTGGGCGAAAAAGCAGAAAAGTTTTTCATGACCTGCGCTGCTTTTATGGGCGTTGCTTTGGCACTGGTGCTGTTTGGTTTTCTGCCTACACTCATTGCAACCGGTGTGAATTACCTGATTCCGCTGGGCCGCTGGGGCAGTACTATGGTGGAAGCGCTGTGCAAGGTGATCATTTTCCTGGCTTACATGGGAATTGTCAGCCAGATGAAAGAGATCCATCGTGTGTTCCAGTATCACGGTGCAGAGCATAAGACCATTGCCTGCTACGAAGCCGGTGAGGAGCTGACGGTGGAGAACGTGCGCAAATACACCCGTTTCCATCCGCGCTGCGGAACCAGCTTCCTGGTTTTGATCATTATCATCAGTGTGTTCCTGTATGCCATTCTGCCCTGGGGCAACGCAGCACTGCGCGTACTGTATAAGCTGCTTTTGCTGCCGGTGGTCATGGGTATTGGCTATGAGCTGCTCAAGCTGTGCGGCCGCTGTGATAACTGGTTTACGCGCATTATTCGTGCACCTGGCCTGTGGGTGCAGCGCTTGACTGTCTTTGAGCCGGACGACAGCATGATCGAAGCTGCCATTGCAGCAGTGACGCCTGTTCTGCCGGAAAATCCGGAGGACGGCAAATGGTAAGCTTTGTAGGTTTGACACCGCGCAAAGCGGTGCAGGCCGTGGCACAGCGTTTGCAGGCAGCGGAATGCCCGGATGCGGACTTTGATGCGCTGCAGCTGGTACGGCTCGTATTGGGCCGTGATGTGCGCACCTGCGTCCTGCCGTTGACTGAACCGCAGGCAGAAATGCTGGAGCGCTATACGGCGCGCCGCGAAAGCCGCGAGCCTTTGCAGTACATCTGCGGCAGCTGGCCGTTTTTGGATTTTGAGCTGGCGGTAGGTCCCGGTGTGCTTTGCCCCCGTGCAGATACCGAAACCATTCTGGAAAGCTTGCAGACGATTCTGCAAGAAACGCCACGTAAGGTATTGGATTTGTGTGCAGGTACAGGTGCTTTAGGCATTGGCTGTAAGCGATTTTGGCCGTCTGCACAGGTTACTTGTGTGGAAAAAAGCCCGGAGGCTTTTCAATATCTGGAAAAGAATGCGGTGCAGGCGATTCGCCCTTTAACCGTGCAAGCGCAAATGGGCGATTTGTTCACATGGTACGAATCGTTGGAACCGGAAAGCCTGGATGTTATCCTGTGCAATCCTCCCTATTTGACGGCGGACGAAATGAACGACTTACAGCCGGAAGTGGCACGCGAACCAGCCATGGCGCTGGACGGCGGCACGGATGGCCTTGTATTCTATCGTGCTTTGGCGCAGCAATACTTGCGCCCCATGCGTCCCGGCGGATGGATGGCGCTGGAAATCGGCTGGGAACAGGCAGTGCAGGTAGAACAGCTGCTTCGTGAGGCCGGCTGGACAGAAGTACAGACGAAAAAAGACTACGCAGGCAATGACCGCTGCGTACTGGCGCGACGACCGCTTTGAAAGTCCTAATTATAGGACGAATAGATGGGTATACTATCCTTGTCAAAAAGAAAAAACAAAAGATAAGTTGTACAACTAATGGTTGTAATTTGCACCAAAAACGTGTATAATAGCTTTTGTGAGTAAACGAGTACGCGCCGCTGTTTGCATGGCGCAGGGATAAAGGAGCGAATCAAAGACTATGGCAGCAGAGAAAAAGAACGCATCGAAAGCTGTATCCGGTAAGCAGGACGCGCTGGCCAACGCGCTGGCTCAGATTGAAAAGCAGTTCGGCAAGGGCGCTATCATGAAGCTGGGCGATAATGTGGGTATGCAGGTGGATGCAATTTCCACCGGCAGCCTGGGCCTGGATTTGGCGCTGGGTGTGGGCGGTATGCCCCGTGGCCGTATCATTGAAGTGTATGGCCCTGAATCCAGTGGTAAGACCACTCTGGCTCTGCACGTGCTGGCAGAAGCACAGCGCCTGGGCGGCGAAGTTGCTTTTATCGACGTAGAACACGCACTGGACCCCACTTATGCGGCTGCTCTGGGCGTAAATATTGATTCTCTGCTGGTCAGCCAGCCCGACACTGGCGAGCAGGCACTGGAAATCACCGAAGCACTGGTGCGTTCCGGCGCAATCGACGCTATCGTTATCGACTCGGTTGCTGCTATGGTACCGCGCGCTGAAATCGAAGGCGAAATGGGCGACAGCCACGTTGGTCTGCACGCACGCCTGATGAGCCAGGCACTGCGTAAGCTGACCGGTATCATCGGTAAGACCAACACGGTCTGCATCTTTATCAACCAGTTGCGTGAAAAGGTCGGTGTTGTATACGGCAACCCGGAAGTAACCACTGGTGGCCGCGCACTGAAATACTACGCTTCTGTGCGTGTGGATGTGCGCCGCGTGGAAGGTCTGAAGGATTCCGCTGGTCAGTTCATCGGTAACCGTACCCGCGCAAAGGTCGTAAAGAACAAGGTGGCACCTCCGTTCCGTGAGGCGGAATTTGATATCATGTTCGGCGAAGGCATTTCCAAGGTTGGCGAAATTCTGGATATGGGTGTCAAGCTGGGCATCCTGCAGAAGAGCGGCGCTTACTTCAGCTACGGCGATATTCGTCTGGGCCAGGGCCGCGACAATGCAAAGAATTTCCTGAAGGAAAATGACGAGATTCGTGCCGATATCGAAGGCCAGATCCGTGCCAATGCAGATAAGCTGCTGCCCCAGCGCAAGGGCGCAAAGTCTACTGCAACTGCCGCACCGGATTCTCCGGCGGTTACGCCTGCAGATACAAAAGCAGAACCTGCTGTGAAGGCTCCTGCAAAGACCAGCGAGAGTGAGTTGGATATCATGGTGGAGGACTAAACCTTGGCCTGGAGCTATCGCAGAAAACCGGAAGAAAAATGTGCTGAGCCTGGCCCGGCACGAGAGAAAGCCTTGGAGCTTTTGACTGGACAGGATTTTTCCTGCCAGGGTTTATACGATCGGCTGTGCCGCCGCTTCACGGAAGAAGCGGCGGCTTATGCCGTTTCTGAGATGGTGCGTTTGCACTACTTGGACGATGAGCGGTATGCGCGCGTGCGTGCACGCAGCCTGCTGATGCAGCACAAATCCCGCCGCGCCATTGCGGATGCCTTGCGGCGCAAAGGCGTAGATCGAGAACTGATTGCAGATACGCTGGATGCGCTGTATAATGAACAGGAGCCGGGTGTGGATCCGGAGCTGGAAGCTGCGCAGATTTTGGTGCAGCGCCAGTACGCGCGCCGCCTGGAAGAAGGCCGACAGGATCTGGTTCTAGCTGCACTGGCACGACGTGGATTTTCCTATCGAGTGGCGCGTGATGCTGTGGCAAGCGTGACCCGGCAAGTATAAAAACAACAAAGAGGTACAATTATGAAGATCGCCTGTATTTCCCTTGGCTGCCCCAAAAACCAGGTAGACCTGGACGTAATGGTCCATAGCCTGCTGGCTGCCGGACACGAGACTGTGGCAGATATGGCTGAAGCAGACGCCGTTTTGGTGAACACTTGCGGCTTTATCGAGAGCGCAAAGACCGAAGCCATCGAAAATATTTTGACCGCCTGCTCTTATAAAGAGGCAAACCCCAACCTGAAGGTTCTGGTTACGGGCTGCCTGGCAGAGCGTTACAAGAGCGACATTGTAAACGAAATTCCTGAAGTGGATGCCGTAGTGGGCTGCGCATCCAACCCGGCCATCTGCGCTGTGCTGGACCGGGTATGCAACGGCGAAAAGGTGGAAGCATACGGCCCCAAGAAGGCTTTCCCCATGGGCGGCAAGCGCGTGATCGGTACGCCGGCACATTACGCTTACCTGAAAATCGCAGAAGGCTGCAACAACCGCTGCCACTATTGTGCAATTCCGCTGATTCGTGGTCCGCTGCACAGCCGCGATATGGACGATTGTGTGGCCGAAGCACGCTGGCTGGCTGGCGAAGGTGTCCAGGAGCTGATTGTGGTTGCACAGGACCCCACCGCTTACGGTGAGGACTGGGGCAAGCCGGGCAGCATTTGTGAGCTGCTGGATAAGCTGAATGCTATCGAAGGCATTCGCTGGATTCGTATCCTGTATGCCTATCCGGAGCGCATCACGGACGACTTTATTGCTGCCATGAAGCGCAACGAAAAGGTTCTGCCTTATCTGGATTTGCCCATTCAGCACTGCAACGACACCATTTTGAAGAATATGAACCGCCGCAGCACCCACGACGAGCTGGTGCAGGTCATCAACAAGCTGCGTGCGGAGATTCCCGGCATTACCCTGCGCACCACGCTGATTGCAGGCTTCCCCGGCGAAACTGACGAGCAGTTTGAAGAGCTGTGCAACTTCGTGAAGGAGATGCAGTTCGAGCGTTTGGGCTGCTTTGCCTACTCCGCAGAAGAAAACACTGTGGCTGCCCGTATGGAAAACCAGGTGGACGAAGAAGTAAAGCAGAAGCGTGCTGAGCGCGTCATGGATGTACAGGTTGGCATCATGGCTGCAAAGCAGGCTGCCCGTGTGGGTCAGACGTTGGAGTGCATCTGCGACGGCATTGACGAAGAAAGTGGCCTGTACCTGCTGCGTACCAAGGCTGACTCGCCTGAAATCGACGGCAACGTTTGCGTCAACAGCGAAGAACCGCTGTATCCCGGTACTTTCTATCAGGTACATATCACCGACAGCGATCTGTATGACCTGTATGGCGAAATTGTAAAATAAAATACAATATTGGCCCACCTGTCTGGCTTTACTTGCCAACGGGTGGGCTTTCGTGTATAGTTAGGAAGACGGATATATCCGAAACGGAGGAAAGCAAGATGAATTTACCCAATAAACTCACGTTGGTTCGTATGCTGCTGGTGCCGGTATTCATGGTGTTTACCACGATGTCCCAGTTTGGCACGGCCAGCTTTAATCCCACGCTCTATCTGCTGGCAGGTGTTGTATTTGCTGCTGCCAGCTTTACTGATTTCCTGGATGGACACCTGGCCCGCAAGTGGAACATGGTCACGGATTTTGGCAAATTTTCCGACCCGCTGGCCGACAAGCTGCTGACCACGGTGGCTTTTCTGTACATGATGCGTGACGGCGTATGCAGCCCCATTGTGCTGGCTATTATTCTGGCTCGTGAATTTGCTGTTTCCGGTCTGCGCATGGTTGCTGCCGGCGCAAAAGACGGCAAGGTTATCGCAGCCAATATGTGGGGCAAGGTCAAGACGGTTTTGCAGATGCTGACCATCATCTTCTATTACTTTGCAATGGGCTTCGCCTCCACCGGCAACGAAGCACTGCTGAGTGGCATTACGCAGGGTCTGTGCTGGCTGGTGGCTGTTGTCACGGCAGCATCTGGTATCAAGTACCTGTGGGATAACCGCAGCTTTATCCAGACTGCAAAGTAAGCACTTCCGACCTGAAAAGTTTTCAACAAAAAAGCGACACACAGTGCAAAACTGCGTGCCGCTTTTTATTTTGTTTACAGCAGAGGAATTCCAGCCTGCGCACAAATTCTGCGCGTATCGGCATCCCAAATGCTGGCCTGTACTTCGCCAATATGGCAGCTGCCCAAAAGCAGCATGCACAGGCGGCTCTGGCCAATACCGCCGCCGATGGCGCAAGGCAGTTCACCTGCCAGCAGTGCCTTGTGGAACGGTAGGCTGCGGCGGTCATCGTGACCGGAAACACGCAGCTGACGGTCCAGGCTTTCCGGGCTGACACGAATGCCCATGCTGCTCAGTTCAAAGCTGCAGCCCAGCGTATCGTTCCAGAACAGAATATCGCCGTTCAGCTCCCAATCATCATAGTCGGGTGCACGGCTGTCGTGGGGTTTGCCGCTGTTTAAATTCTGGCCAATCTTCATTAGGAACGTAGTGGAGTTGGCACGAACAAAAGCATTTTCCCGTTCTTTGGGCGTTTTATCCGGATAGAGGTCTTCCAGCTGCTGGGTGGTGACAAAGGTCACATGGGGACTGTGCAGCGGCAGGCCTTCCAACTGGGGGAAAGTAGCGTGCAGATTCATTTCTGTGGCGCACACAGCCGCAACAATGGCGCGCACCGTCTGTTTCAGGTATGCTTCGTTTCGGTCACTTTCCGAGATGACCTTTTCCCAGTCCCACTGGTCCACATAAATGGAGTGCAGATTGTCCAGTTCTTCTTCGCGGCGAATGGCGTTCATGTCGGTATACAGGCCTTTGCCTACATGGAAACCGTATTCTTTCAATGCCTGACGCTTCCACTTTGCAAGGCTCTGGACAACTTCGGCCTGCGTGCCGGTGTCACGGACGTCAAAGGTAACCTTGCGTTCCACGCCGCTCAAGTCATCGTTCAGGCCGGTGCCGGTTTCCAGAAACAGCGGTGCGGAAACACGGTGCAGGCTCAGCGTAGCGCACAGCGTATCGGCAAACAGCCGCTTGATCGTGCCGATGGCGCGCTGCGTGTCGTACAGGTTCAGCTTGGGTGTATACCCTTCGGGGATATAAACCTTGCTCATAAAACTTCCTCCCTCAGATGGGCGCTGCCCACGTATATGTTACTTTGTCATTATGGCACTTTACTTTGGAAAAGTAAAGCAAAACAGCCAAGTGAAAGGAAAAAGTTGCGGCAGAGAGGCTTCGGCTTGACTTGGCTCACAGGGCAAAGTATAATAAAACTATAAATGCGTCTGGATCGGGTAAAGTACCCGTTTTACCATCCACAGAGAGGGCAGGTCCCCGGCTGAAAGCCTGCCCGGAAAGCGGTAAACGGCGAAGTGCGCCCGAAAGCACAAAGGGGGAAATGAAAAGTATCCCTTTGCGGTCAAGGTCCCGTTATCGACCGTTTCGAGTGAGAAAACCGGAGTGGAACCGCGAAATTTTATCGCCTCCGTCTGCCCACAGGGGCGGGCGGGGCGTTTTTTATTTTCGGTCTTTGGTGATCGTCGGAAAAAAGGAGTATCTATTATGCAGATCTTTAACACCCTGACCCGTAAAAAGGAAGAACTGGTACCGCAGGTGCCGGGCGAATACCGTATCTATGTGTGCGGCCCTACCGTTTATAACTTTATCCATATCGGCAATGCACGTCCGCTGATCGTGTTCGATACGCTGCGCCGCTATCTGGAATCTCTGGGCAACAAGGTCATCTATGTATCCAACATCACCGACATTGATGATAAGCTGATTGCAAAAGGCCGCGAGGAAGGCACTTCCATGAAGGAAGTTGCACAGCACTTTGAGGAAGAATACCTGAAGGATGCTGCCGGCCTGAACTGCAAAAAGCCCACCGTGCAGCCGCGTGCTACCGAGCACATCAACGAGATTTTGTCCATCGTGGCAGACCTGGTTGAGAGCGGCCATGCGTATGTTGCAAAGAACGGTGACGTATACTTCCGTGTGAAGAGTGATCCCGGCTACGGCAAGCTGAGCCACCTGAATCTGGAAGATCTGGAGAGTGGTAACCGTTCTCTGCGCAGCAAGATGGACGATGACCTGAAGGAAGATCCCGCAGACTTTGCAATTTGGAAGGCTGCCAAGCCCGGCGAACCTGCATGGGAAAGCCCCTACGGCATGGGTCGCCCCGGCTGGCATATCGAGTGCAGCGCTATGAGCCGCACCCATTTGGGCAATACGATTGACCTGCACTGCGGTGGTCAGGACCTGATCTTCCCCCACCACGAAAACGAGATTGCACAGTCTGAGTGCGCAAACGGCTGCACCTTCTCCCGTTACTGGATGCACAACGGCTTCATCAACGTGGACAACCAGAAGATGTCCAAGAGCCTGCACAACTTCTTCACCGTGCGTGATGTGGCAAATCTGTACGGCTACGAGCCGATTCGCTACTTTATGCTGACGGCGGGCTATCGTATGCCCCTAAACTATACGGTAGACCTGATTGAGAGCTGCAAGAACAGCCTGGAGCGTCTGTACACCTGCCGTGAGAACCTGGACTTTGCCTTGACCAAGACTGAGTTTGGCACCGACGAAAGCCTGATCGAAAAGGCAGCACAGGCACGCACCAAGTTCCGTGCAGCAATGGACGATGATCTGAATACGCCCGATGCACTGGCTTCGATCTTCGATCTGGTCAAGGAAATCAATACCTTGAGCCCGGTTGCCACCAAGGCAAGCCTAGAGGCTGCCGGCGCAATGTTCGACGAGCTGACCGACGTGCTGGGCCTGATGTACAACCGCAAGAAGGACGAAGTTCCTGCTGAAGTGACCGAGCTGGTGGAAAAGCGCGCTGCCGCTAAGAAAGCCAAGGACTGGGCCACCGCTGACGCAATTCGCGCACAGCTGACCGAACTGGGCTGGGCCGTTAAGGATACCGCACAGGGGCCCCAGCTGAGCAAACTGTAAGCACTTTACGTAAACAAAAATTATAAAAAGCCCTGCCTTGGCGGGGCTTTTTCTCGAAAAGAGGGGGAGGCGTGCTGATGGATATTTCGAAAAAAGCAGAGCAGACAGCCAAAAACAAACTTTGGCTGATGGTTGCTTTGTCCTTTGTGCTCCAGATCGTTCTGGCCGGTGTGACCGAAAGCTACCCTTACGATGCAGGCTGCTTTGAGGCGTGGTCGATGCGTGTGGCAAGCCTTGGTCCCGGTGCATTTTACAGTCCGGATTATTTCTGCGATTATCCGCCGGGATATATTTTGATGCTTTGGCTGCCGGGCAAACTGCTGCAGATTCTGCCGTATGGGGCGGAGCCGTTGCGGCGCATGGTGATTGCACTGTGGCCGGCGCTGGCAACTGCACTGTGCGGCCCGGTGATTTATAGCTTTGCCAGCCGACGCACCAATACGGACTGGGCATTGCGCTGCGCCGCAGCAGCAATGTTCTGCCCGGCACTGCTGTTCAACAGCGGCGTATGGGGCCAAATTGACGGCGTTTTTGCGCTGATGATGCTGTGCTGCTTTGTCATGCTGGAAGAAAAATGCTGGCTGACCGGTGCGCTGTATTTTGGCATTGCGCTGACGATTAAACCGCAGGCCTTGCTGGCCGGACCGGCATTGGCAATTTGCTTTTTGCTGCCGATCCTGTGCGGAAAAGATCAAAAAGAGCGGCTGCAGGGCTTGAAAAACGGCGTTGTGGGTGTGCTGGTGGCACTGGCACCGGCACTTGGCTGCGGAATGTTGTTCTGGGGTGTATCCGGCGTGGTGCAGGGCCTGACAGAAAAATATTTCACCACGGCAACCAGCTACCCCTACGCAACCATCAATGCGGCCAACCTGATTGCAGTTCTGGGCGGCGAATGGGTGCCGCAGGATCAGATGGTGTACTGGTTCAATATGCCGGTGATGCGCTGGCAGACACTGGGTACGGTGCTGCTTGTGGCGGCGACGGTCTGGACTTTTATCTGGGCCTATCAGGCATATAAGAATGGCAAGTTCAGTCCGCTGTTGACGGCGGCGGTATATGTGGTGGCTGTGTTTACCGTCAGCCACCGGATGCACGAGCGCTATCTGGTTTTTGCCGCAGTGCTGCTGGCAGCAGCCGCAGCATACCTTGGCAGCCGCAAGCTGCTGGGGCTGAGCGGCGGTATTTCGCTGGTCAGTCTGTTCAACATGGCATTGGTGTATTGTACAGTGGGCGGCGAGGACGAGTTTTTGTCCAACACCCTGAACAGCCTGATGCTGCGCAGCATTGGCTTGGCAGAAACGATTTTGTGTTTGCTGCTGATGCACCTTGCATGGGATCTCTGCGCACTTGAAGTGCCGATTGCGGCAAACCGCAAATTTATCAGCAGCGACGCTGCCCATAGAAATGTGAGCCAACCTTTGAAAGAAATGCCGCGCTGGACGCGCAAAGAGGCGCTTTCGCTGGCAGCACTGACCGCTGTGACCGCCGTGGTCAGCTTTGTATATCTGGGCGATTTGACAGCACCGCAGACCTGTGTGGATACCAATGGAGGAGCTGCTGCGCAATACACCATTCAGGTGCCGCAGCAGGCCCAGAGCGTATGGGTGTACGCCGGTATTTCCAACCACAATGACGGCACATTCACCCTGACCGATGGAGCAGGCACGGTACAGGTGGAAACACCGCTGGATCACAGCAGCACCTTCAAATGGAAACGCTTTGTTCTGAATGATGCCACAGGTCCTTATACCGCTACGGTAAAAAATGGCCAGCTTTTTGAGCTTTCTTTCCGTGACGAAGCGGATCAGCCCATTGCGATTACCGCTGACGCTGGCTGTGCGCTGGTGGATGAGCAGGCACTGGTGCCAAAAAAAATCAGCCAGCTGAACAGCTTCTATTTTGACGAAATTTATCATGCACGTACCGGCTACGAACATCTGCATAAGATGAACGTCTACGAAACCACGCATCCGCCTATGGGTAAGAACTTTATTGCAATGGGCATTGCGCTGTTTGGTATGACGGGCTTTGGCTGGCGTTTCTTTGGCACATTGTTTGGTGTGCTGATGGTGCCTGCCCTGTATGATTTTGTGCGGCGCTTGACGCGCAAGCCGCATTTTGCAGGCTTTGCCGCCACGTTGTTGGCACTGGACTTTATGCGCTTTGCGCAGAGCCGCCTGGCTACGATTGACAGCTATGTGGTGCTGTTTATTCTGCTGGGCGCAGACATGATGCTGTGGTATTGCCAGAGTGTATTGGAAAAAGGCGTGGGCAATTCGCTTTTGCCGATGGCACTGGGCGGTATTGCTTTTGGTTTTGGCTGTGCATCGAAATGGACCGGCATCTATGCAGGTGCAGGTTTGGCGATTTTGTACTTCGGTGTACTGTGGCAGCGCAGCCGTGTTTTGCTGGAACAGCCGGATGGTAAGGCAAAGCTGAAAAAAGAGGTCGGTTTGGCCATTGCAGGCGGCGTATTGTTCTATGTAATCGTTCCGCTGGGCATTTATCTGCTGAGCTACCTGCCGTATGTTCTGCGTGACCCCGGCTTTGGTCTGAAAGAATGGTGGGGCGCACAGGAAAGTATGCTCTGGTATCATTCTCAGCTGGAGGCAACGCATCCGTTTGCGTCTGAGTGGTATACTTGGCTTTTGGATGCGCGACCTGTCTGGTATTATGTGGGTTCGGAGCTGCCGGAGAATATGGCAGCCAGCATTGCAGGCTTTGTAAGCCCTGTTTTGATGGCAGTTGGCATGGTAGCATGGATGCGTCTGGCCTACCGGCAGCTGGTAGGCAAAGGCAGTGCGGAAGGCGGCTTTGTGATCGTGGTCACACTGTCGTCGATTTTGCCGTGGGTGCTGGTAAGCCGCTGCACCTTCCTGTATCACTTCTTCCCCTGTGTGCCGATGCTGGCAGCAGCGGCAGCGCTGATGCTGTCCCAGTGGGAGGACGAAGGCGAGCCGAAGAAGGCACGCCGCTGGGCGGTTGGTATTCTGGTGGCTGCACTGGTGTTGTTCATCTGGTTCTATCCGGTGCTTTCCGGTTTGCCGATTCCCAAATGGTGGGCAGCTTCGATGAAGTGGATGCCCAGCTGGGGCTTTTACAGCTTATAAATAGAATAACCTGATGGAAAACTACCCTGCGGAAAAGCGCCGCAGGGTAGTTTTTGTTTGCATAAAAGATGTCATGTTACCATAAAAATAGCAGCAGAAGAACAGAAGAAAAGAAAAATAATGAAAGTGCTTGACAAAGAAGATGTCGTGCGGTAGAATATGGACGTTCAGAGGTTAGCAGGAACTAACCTCTAAATTTTAGTTGTATGGTTAGCGAGCGCTAACGTATCAAAAGGGGGGATAACGTTGATGCCGATTTCGATGGCGAAAGCCGGTGACACCGTTACCATTAAAAAAATTACGGGAAAAGATGAGGTTCGGCAGCATCTGGCAGAACTTGGCTTTGTTGTGGAAAGCCAGGTCACGGTTGTTAGTGAAATTGCCGGAAATCTGATTCTTCAGGTGAAGGACAGCCGCGTTGCGCTGGATAAGAGCATGGCGAACCGAATCCTGTTTTAAGAGAGAGGGGAGGATATCAATATGAAAACGCTGAAAGATGTTAAGGTAGGCGAGACCGCCGTTGTCACGAAGCTGAATGGTGCAGGTGCTGTGAAGCGCCGCATTATGGATATGGGCATCACGAAGGGCACGGAAATTCTGGTGCGCAAAATTGCGCCGCTGGGTGACCCGATGGAACTGAATGTCCGTGGCTATGAGCTGTCTCTGCGCAAGGCAGATGCAGAGATGATCGACGTCGAGTGAGTTTAGTTTTGTCCGTTAGTTAGCTACGTCTAACATTTTGAGAGGAGCGTTTCAATGAGCATCAAAATTGCACTGGCAGGCAACCCGAACTGCGGTAAAACCACGCTGTTCAATGCCTTGACCGGATCGAATCAGTATGTCGGCAACTGGCCCGGCGTTACGGTAGAAAAGAAGGAAGGCCGCCTGAAAGGCCATAAGGATGTCATCATCCAGGACTTGCCCGGTATTTACTCCCTGTCCCCCTACACGCTGGAAGAAGTGGTGGCACGCAGCTACCTGGTCAACGAAAAGCCCGATGCCATCCTGAACATCGTGGACGGCACCAACATCGAGCGTAACCTGTACCTGACCACTCAGCTGATCGAGCTGGGTATTCCTGTCGTTGTGGCGGTCAACATGATCGACCTGGTTCGCAAGAACGGCGACAAGATCGACATTCAGAAGCTGGGCAAAGAGCTGGGCTGCGAAGTAGTCGAAATCAGTGCTTTGAAGAACGAAGGCGGCATGGCAGCTGCAGAAAAGGCAATTGCCAAGGCAGAGAGCCACGTTCACAGTGAGCTGCCCCATGTGTTTACCGGCAGCGTAGAGCACGCACTGGCTCACATTGAAGAATCCATTTCGGATAAGGTGGATACACGCAACCTGCGCTGGTATGCCATCAAGCTGTTTGAGCACGACGAAAAGGTTCTGGAAGAACTGAAGCTGTCTGCAGATCTGGTTCAGCATCTGAACGAGCACATTGCAGACTGCGAAAAAGAGCTGGATGATGATTCTGAGAGCATCATCACCAACCAGCGTTATATGTACATCAGCAAGGTTGTGGATAAAGCCGTCAAGAAGAAGGCTGCAAAGCACAGCCTGTCCGTTTCGGATAAGATCGACCGCTTCGTGACCAACCGCTGGCTGGCACTGCCGATCTTTGCAGGCGTTATGTTCCTGGTTTACGCCATTGCAATGGGCCCCTGGCCTATTTCCATCGGCCGTGTTGGTACCGACTGGGCCAATGACGTGCTGTTCGGCGAATGGGTTCCCACCTTCTTTGAAAGCATCCTGGGCGCTCTGGGCGTTTCCGGCTGGCTGCATGGCCTGATTATGGATGGCGTCGTAGCAGGCGTTGGTGCTGTTTTGGGCTTTGTGCCGCAGATTCTGGTACTGTTCCTGCTGCTGTCCATCCTGGAAGATGTGGGCTATATGGCTCGTATCGCTTTCATCATGGACCGTATCTTCCGCCGCTTTGGCCTGTCCGGTAAGAGCTTCATCCCCATGCTGGTGGCTACCGGCTGTGGCGTTCCCGGCATCATGGCTTCTCGTACCATCGAGCAGGACCGTGACCGCAAGATGACCATCATGACCACTGGCTTTATCCCCTGCAGTGCAAAGATGCCCATCATCGGCCTGTTTGCAGGCGCAATCTTCGGCAACTCTCCCTGGGTTGCAACCTCTGCATTCTTTATCGGCATCGCTGCTGTTGTTATCAGCGGTATCATGCTGAAGAAGTTCAAGGCATTTGCTGGTGAGCCTGCTCCCTTTGTTATGGAGCTGCCCGCTTACCACGCACCTTCTGCAAGCAACGTGCTGCGTGCTACTGGTGACCGCGGCTGGTCCTTCATCAAGCGTGCAGGTACCATCATCCTGCTGTCCTCTATCATCCTGTGGTTCCTGCAGGGCTATGGCTTTGTAGATGGCGTGTTCATGGCAGTTGAAGATAACAACACCTCTCTGCTGGCATCTATCGGCAATGCAATCGGCTGGATTTTTGCTCCTCTGGGCTGGGTCGGCGACATGGCTTGGAAGGCAACGGTGGCAACCTTCACCGGTCTGATTGCAAAGGAGAACGTGGTCAATACCTTCGCAACTCTGTATCACTACACGGGCGAGCTGTCTGAGGCTGGCGATGAGATCTGGCCCATGGTGGCAGCAGACTTCGGCGCAATCACTGCTTACAGCTTCATGATCTTCCAGCTGCTGTGCGCACCCTGCTTTGCAGCAATCGGCGCAATCAAGCGCGAGATGAACAACGCAAAGTGGACCTGGTTTGCAATCGGCTATATGACTGTGTTTGCTTACGTGATCTCTTTGATCGTGTTCCAGCTGGGCGGCCTGTTCACCGGCGAAGCAACCTTCGGCGTCTGGAGCATCGTTGCCGTTGCACTGCTGGGCGGTCTGCTGTACCTGCTGTTCCGTAAGGGCTATCAGGACGAGAACGCTACTGCCAGCCTGAGCTCTGTGGAAGCAAATCAGAAGTAATCTGAGAAAGGATTTAACCTTATGATTGGAGATGTAATTGTCCTTGCGGTTTTGGCGATAGCTGTCGTATTGGCAGTTCGCTCCATCCGCAAGTCCCGCAAAAAGAGCAGCGGGTGCACAGGCGACTGTGCAAGCTGTGGCTGTGGCCACTGTAAATAAGTTCGTATCCCGGAGTTCCTCCCCGACAGCAGATGCGTGAGGAGAAGCGCGCATTCGCTGCCACCTTCCTCCAGGGAATCCATATAGATACGGAAACACAAAAAATACCGGCTGCCTTGTGCAGCCGGTATTTTTATTATGAAAAATTTTCTAAGATGCAGCGGGAAAGCGCCCGAAATCAAATGGACTCGAAATCAATTGCACCATGCTTGCAGATGGGGCAGACGAAATCCGCAGGCAGCGGATCGCCTTCATAGATATAGCCGCAGATTTTGCAGCGCCAGGCTTTTTTATCATCGGCTTTGGGCTGCGGTTTCGGCTTTACATTTGCATGATAGTAGGCATAGGTCAACGGCGTTTCGCCGCTTACCTTGAAGCCGTCGGTCACATCGGCAATAAACATCGTATGCGTGCCCAAATCGACGGTCTGCACAACCTTGCCGCTGATGACGGCGCTTACGTTCTGTGCGGGATAGAACAGGCCATTCTGGCTGTGTGCCACAGCGAGGCCAGCCAGCTTGTCAGCATCACGGCCGCTCTGGAAGCCAAACCGCTGGAACAGCGCAAACGGTGCGGTCTGATCCAGAATAGATACGTTGAACAGCCCGGTGCGCACAATCATGTCGTGGGTGTAATTTTGCTTATTTACCGTAATGGAAATGCGGTTGGGGGTGGTGGTCACCTGCATGGCGGTATTGATGATGCAGCCGTTTTCTTTTCCGTTTTCGGCAGCAGAAAGAACGAACAAACCGTAGGTGAGCTGGTACATACAAGATTGATCCATAATAGCCTCCTGTTTTTATAAATAGGAATAGTTATCACTTGTGATTTGAATATACTGTTTTTCAGAACAAAAGTCAACACTATTATAGACAAAAAATATCTGGATTTTTCGTAGTACGAAAAGAAACATATAAAAATACCCCACTCTGCCGACAAGTGCCGATAGAGTGGGGTGTTTTTGTAAAATGAAATGTTGCTTTACTCTTTTACGGATTTGGTGGTGCTTGTTTCGTCCTCATCGTCATCATCCATAGATTTACGGATTTTGGCAACACCTTTCTTGCAGAGCTTCATCAGTTTCGGAATCTGCTTGGGTCCAAAGATAATGATAACAACGAGCAGAATCAGAAAAAGCTCGGATGTACCAAGACGCATAGCAATAGATGCCTCCTATATTTATTTTCACACAAGAGCATATCACAGGGGCATGAACAATATTTTAAGCTTTTGAAAACGATTCAAGCGGATTAGCAGATTTATTCCTGTTCCAACTCCAAAAGAGCTTGTTTTACTTCGGTTCCATAAGCATAGCCCGTCAGCTGACCTTTTGCGCCAAGTACCCGGTGGCAGGGCAAAATGATCCATAAGGGATTCGCACGGCAAGCTGCGCCAACGGCACGCGCTGCACCAGGTTTCCCCAAAGCGGCTGCAATTTCGCCATAGGTGCGGGTCTCGCCATAAGGAATCTGATCCAGCTGATCCCACACAGCCTGCTGGAACGGCGTGCCTTTTGGTGCGATGGGCAGATCAAATTCCGTGCGCAGATGGCAGAAGTATTCGTTCAACTGCTGCTCGGCTTCTTCCAGAAGCGCTGTGGGGACCTTACGGCAAGGAATCGCTTCCAGCTCGGGTGATTCACCGCTGCGCAGAGAAACGCATGTAAGAGCTCCGTTTTTCTCTGTCAGCTCAATGGTGCCGAACATACTGTTGATGCGTAAAATGTGCATGACTTCCTCCTGTCAGCGGCCGTTTTCGGCAAAAATCCGGCCCAAATCGGCAAAGATATCGTGTGGGAGCATTCCATACTGGCCCAGGCGTTGGGCAGTGCGGTCTGCTGCTGCCCCATGCAGCCAAACGCCGCACGCAGCGGCTTCCAGCGGAGGCAGCTTTTGTGCAACCAATGCGGCAATCATACCGGTTAAAATATCACCGCTGCCGCCGCGCGAAAGTCCGGCATTTCCGGTTGTGTTTACATAAACTTCCCCCTCCGGACCGGCGACCAGCGTGCGGCTGCCTTTCAAAACCACAATACAATGGTTGGCACGCGCATACCCGGCGGCTACGCTTTCCCGGTTGGATTGAATCTCGTCCACCGAACGGCGTGTCAGTCGTGCCATTTCGCCGGGATGTGGGGTCAGGATCAAGGGCGCGTTTTCAGGGCGAGGCAGGCTGTCCAGTCGTGCGGCCAGGTTTAACCCGTCTGCGTCTAGAATGACAGGCACTTTGCTTTGCGCAATCAGCGCAGGTACCAGTGCCTTGGTTTCGGCGCATACACTCAGGCCGGGACCAATTGCCAGTACAGAGCTGCGGTTGGCCTGTGCCAGAATCATGTCTGCACAGGCGGAATCAATGCCGCCTTCGCTGCCGGTGGTACAAGGCAGCAGGCAGATTTCCGGCAGGCGCGGCAGAACTGCATCCAATACCGGTTGAATGGCGGCCAGCGTGACAATACCTGCGCCGGTACGTGCTGCGCCCTCGGCACACAAAGCAGCTGCGCCCCGATAGCGCTGGCTGCCTGCGACCAGAAGCACTTTGCCGTAGCTGCCTTTGTTGCTTTCGGATTTGCGGACGGGCAGATTCTCCCATACCCGTTCGGCGGTGATCGGTTTGCCCATAAGGATTCCTCCCTCTTGTACAGGGTTTGTGTTATACTAAGCCTATGATAACACAACCAGCCTCATGGGAAAAGTGGAGAAGGAGGTTTTGCCCCATGCTGCCGCAATTGGAACGTATTTTGGCAAAGAGCGAGCGTATTGTGTTTTTTGGAGGCGCAGGCGTTTCCACAGAAAGCGGAATCCCGGATTTTCGCAGCGTGGACGGATTGTATCACCAGAAGTATGCGTATCCGCCCGAAACGATTTTAAGCCATACCTTTTGGGCGCAGAACCCGGAGGAGTTTTATCGGTTCTATCGGGAAAAAATGCTGATTGAGGGCGCAAAGCCCAATGCCGCCCATCGGCGTCTTGCACAGCTGGAGCAGGAAGGAAAGCTGCGTGCTGTGGTGACCCAGAATATTGATGGTTTGCATCAAATGGCAGGCAGCCGCCAGGTGTA
>JAHHRK010000014.1 GCA_020025795.1 Faecalibacterium sp.
TTTTATGTATGTGGGGCAAGCACCGCAGTAAAAGCCGCATTTTCCAAGTAGTTTTGCATCTATCAACTCTTTATCCATAGAAATCACCACCTTTGCGTATAAATATAAAAATCATAATAATTATAGTGCAAAAATGTGAAAATTCTACCGTATTCACGCATTAAACAAAGGCGCACTTTGCTGGTACAGGTGTGATTCAGCCTCCTGATGCCAAAATGATACTGGAAACACAGGAAGAAATGCGAAATGCAAGCAAATCATCATGAATAAGGAATGAATAAGGAAAACGGTGCATCCCAAACGGACTGTACCGCATCCTACATACCAACTGTCCTTAGCCATCTCTGGCTAACGGAACAGGACTTTCTTTATTTCTTTCGGTAAACCAGCCAGATTTTTTTCTTTCCTATTGTAAGCCGCCGCAAAGAAACGTATAATACTTTTAACCGTTATGCTGCCGCACCGGCAGCTGACCGCCAATATTGGAAGGGAAGGTAATTGACTATGATTGAAAATGCATATTTGAATCGGGTGTACGAGGATCTGGCAGTCCGCAACGCACATGAACCCGAATATTTGCAGGCTGTACGCGAAGTGCTGGAGAGCATCCAGCCTCTGGTTGAAAAGCA
This sequence comes from Faecalibacterium sp., assembly GCA_020025795.1. Lineage (GTDB taxonomy): Bacteria > Bacillota > Clostridia > Oscillospirales > Ruminococcaceae > Faecalibacterium. The sequence goes on from JAHHRK010000014.1 coordinate 630, forward strand.
TCCGGAATACGAAAAGGCTGGCTTGATCGAGCGTCTGGTAGAGCCGGAGCGCATCATCACATTCCGTGTGCCTTGGGTAGATGACAACGGCAATGTACATGTGAACCGCGGCTATCGCGTCCAGTTTAACAGCGCCATTGGCCCTTACAAAGGCGGCCTGCGCTTCCATCCTTCTGTGAACCAGAGCATTTTGAAGTTCCTGGGCTTTGAGCAGACCTTCAAGAACAGCCTGACCACTCTGCCCATGGGCGGCGGCAAGGGCGGTTCTGACTTTGACCCCAAGGGCAAGAGCGACATGGAAGTGATGCGCTTCTGCCAGAGCTTCATGACCGAGCTGTATCGCCACATCGGCCAGTTCGTGGACTGCCCTGCTGGTGATATCGGTGTCGGCGCTCGCGAAGTCGGTTATATGTTCGGCCAGTACCGCCGTCTGACCAACAGCTTCCAGGGCGGCATGATGACCGGCAAGGGCCTGACCTACGGCGGCAGCCTGGCACGCAAGCAGGCAACCGGCTATGGTCTGTGCTATTTCACCGCAGAGGCACTGAAGTGCATGCGCAACGACAGCTTTGCAGGCAAAAAGGTTGTTATCTCCGGCAGTGGCAACGTAGCAATTTATGCTGCCGAAAAGGCTACTCAGCTGGGCGGCACTGTTATCACCATGAGCGATTCTTCCGGCTATGTATATGACCCCAACGGCATCGATCTGGATTACATCAAGGATTTGAAGGAAGTCCGCCGTGGCCGCATCAGCGAGTACACTCAGAGCCATCCGAACGCCACTTATGTGCCGGACTGCAGCAAGGTCTGGGAAACTCCCTGTGACATTGCTCTGCCCTGCGCTACCCAGAACGAAATCGACGCAGACGGCGCTCGCGCTCTGGTCAAGGGCGGCTGCACGGTTGTGTGTGAGGGCGCAAACATGCCCAGCACTGCCGAGGCAATCGCAGTCTATTTGGAAAACGGCGTTCTGTATGGACCTGCCAAGGCTGCTAATGCAGGCGGCGTTGCTACTTCTGGTCTGGAAATGAGCCAGAACTCCGAACGCCTGAGCTGGACCTTTGAAGAAGTGGACAGCAAACTGCAGAACATCATGAAGGGCATTTTCCATGCCAGCTATGATGCCAGCGTCGAAGCAGGTTCTACCGGCAACCTGATGGTCGGCGCAAACTGTGCAGGCTTCCTGAAAGTTGCCGAAGCCATGATGGCACAGGGTATTTGCTACTAAATCAATTGCTTATATAAAAAGAGCGTGTCCAATCTGGACACGCTCTTTTTATCTTGCTGTTTTTTACAATCAAAACGAAACCATTTTACTTTTTACGGTTTCGGTGTAGCCTGCGGCTCAGGCTGAGTCGTGCTTTCCACCATGGAAAGCTGTTCTTCATTATTCACATCCTGATGCGGTTCGGCTGCAATATATACGATTACCGAACTACCCGGCGCAATTTCTTCACCTGCGGCAGGATCTGTCTTGATAACACATCCTGTAACGTAGCTGCCGTCATTCGCCTGCATCACACAGCGCGCCGTCAGTCCTTGTTTTTGCAGTTCAGCAACCGCGCTCTCCTGTGTGAATCCTACCACTGTGTTCAGAATCACATTCTCTGGTCCCTTGCTGACGATCAGTGTGACCATGCGTGTGCTGTTTTCGTTAATCGTTATATTCGCTTCCGGGGTCTGGCGAATGATCGTTCCCACCGGTACCGTATCGCTGTATTCTTCCTGCAGCGAGAAGCGGAATTTTCCTGTGTACTGGCCGCTGGACTGAATTTGCTCATAGGTCATGCCCACAAAGTCCGGCATATATTCTTTCGGTGCCGGAGTTACAACCGGCTCGATTGAAGGTTCCGGGGTAGGCTTTGCCAGCGGACCGCCAGGCTGCATCATGCCCCAGAGACTGAGTATAATCAGCACGCAAACGCCGATTGTCAACACGCCCAGCATACCCATGATTTGATATCTGTGCCGCTCATTTTTCTTGTTTCCCTTGTGCAGGGCCTGTGCAGCCGTGGGGCTGGTCAAACTGCTCATCAGCGTATTGACCGTCTGAATACGTTCTTTGGGATTCAGTGCCAGAGCCTGTTCCAACACCTGCGACAGCCATGCCGGCAGACTGGCATCCAGATTTCGTGCCAGCGGATTGGTATCCGCCACACGGCGCTGCAATGCAGGGAGCGGTGCCTGTCCGGTCACCATGCGATAAAAGACGGCTGCCAGTGCATAAGAATCCGTATATCTGCCTTCAAACTCTGCCTTCTCATACTGTTCCGGTGCCGAGTAGCCTTCGTACAAATGGGCGTGCAGCGGACTGCCCAATGTGCGCAATCCCAGCGTTGCGTAGCCGGAAAGCCGTGCCTTGCCGTTTTCCTGAACGCGAATGGTATTCGGGCTGATTCCTCGATGGAGCAAGCCTGCCTGATGCATTGCCGAAACGCCTTCAAACACCGGCAACAGCATACTGCGTGCTTCGGCCGGGAGCATGTGGGTTTCCTTCTGCTGCAAATATTCGTTCAGCGGCATACCACCCGGATTTTCCAGCACAGCATATGCAGTATTATTCGCTTCCACCACATTCAGAACCGTTTCCAGGCCGGTGCTGGGTGTGATTTTCATCAGCTCCTTATACAGGTCGACAAAATCCATCCGTGTGGTTTTGTAAAGCACTTCACAGCCCGGCTTCGAACGCAGCGCACCCGTTTCGTCCCGGTCTTCTGCCAGCGTGACCGGCAAGTATTCCTTGATAGTAACGCGTACAGGACCTTGCTGATCCACCGCCTGATACAGTACACCCTCACCGTCATTCGAAATAAACTCGCCAATGGTATAGCGGTCCATCAGCACGGTACCATACGGCAGCGTACCACTGGGATTCTGATTGGTCATTCGTCTGCCGCAGAACGGGCAAATAACTGATGCGGCCGGCATCGACGAAAGGCATTGGGGGCAAAATTTCATTTGGGGCATTACAGGTTCTCCTTTGTTTACAGGGCTTTCCTGGAGGGCAGCTGCACCGGGATTCCGGACCGACAGCACAGCCTGTCAATGTTCTTTTGATATATTCGCATACACGAATCAGTATTCTCTTTTTTCACAAAAGGCAAACTCCCCCGCGATGGGCGGAGGAGCCTGTTCTCTTTTGTTTTAGCGAGAACCCTTATCGTAAGGGATACCTTCCGCCTTGGGTGCACGAGATTTACGAGAAGTAAATGCCAGCACCACCAGAGAAATGATGTACGGCAGCATATTGTATACCACGCTGGGCACATTCAGTGCCATCAGCAAATCAAAGCCGGTATACACGTTGCCCAGTGCACGGAAGAAGCCGAACAGCAAAGCTGCCAGAGCAATCTTGCCCGGCTGCCATGCGCCGAAAATCATAACAGCCAGTGCCAGGAAACCGAAGCCCGCCACGCCGTTTTCAAACTTCCATGCGTTGACGCCTGCGGTGATGTATACGATGCCGCCCAGACCGCCCAGGGCACCGGAAATCAGTACGCCTGCATAACGCATCTTGTACACGTTGATACCCACAGAGTCCGCTGCCTGGGGATGCTCGCCGCAAGCCATCAGGCGCAGACCGAAACGGGTCTTGTACAAAACGACCCAGGAGATAATCAGTACAGCAACTGCAACCACCATAAACCAGTTCATGGTGAAGCCGCCAATGCGAATCATAAACATTTCACGGGTGGAAGTGTAAGCAATTTCGGAAGAAACGTCGTTGCCGCCGGACATAGCGGTGTTCATAGCCTTAACAGCAACAGTAGCTGCTGCGGTGGCCAGCATGTTCATAGCCGTACCGGTAATGGTCTGGTCTGCCTTGAAGTTAATGGCAGCCACAGCCAACAGCAGGCTGAAGATCATACCGGCCGCTGCGCTCACCAGCAAAGTCGTAATGATAACAACCGGAGCGCCCAGCGAAACCGGCATAAATTTCATGCACAATGCGCCGCCCAGAGCACCGATTACCATAATGCCTTCCAGACCAATGTTGATGATACCGCTGCGTTCCGAGAAGCAGCCGCCCAGGGCAACCAGCAGCAGAACAGAGGCAAACAAAAGGGTATATTGAATCAGAAGTGTCATTCCTTGCCGCCTCCTTCCTCAGCAGCTGCTGCCTGCGCCGCAGACAGCTTCTCATCATGCTTGCGAATCTTCTCCTGCATAAAGAACTTGAAGAAGGCCACAAATGCACACATAAAAATGATCAGGCTGGCGATCAGGCTGGAAATCTGCGAGCAGTAGAACTGCAGGTCCACGTTGCCGCCGCCGGAAGTAATGTGCTGAATGAAGAATGCAGACAGAATCGAACCAATGGGGCTCAGGCCGCCCAGGAACGCAACGGCAATGCCGTTAAAGCCCATCAGCGGCACAGAAGAAATGGTGGTTTCCCATTCTTCGATACCGGTCAGGTACAGCAGAGAAGCGCCCATGCCTGCCAGCGCACCGGAAATCATCATGGTCAGGATGATGTTGCGGTTTTCACGCATACCACAGTACTTGGCAGCATTGTAGTTCAGACCGGTAGCCTTCAGCTCATAGCCAAACTTGGTTTTGTTCAAAACCACCCAAACCACCAGCGCCATGATAACAGCCAGCGGAATTGCAATGGTAACGCTCTTTTCATTGCTGAACAGCTTTTCCAGGCCCAGGCTGGGCAGCAGTGCCGAAGGATTGGTACCACGCACCAGCTTGGTGTAAGGGCTGGAAGGATTCTTGACCTGAATCAGAATCAGGTTCGTCATATACAGTGCGATCCAGTTCAGCATAATGCCGGAAATGACCACGTTCACGTTGCAGGCCGTTTTCAGCAGACCGGACAGCGCGCCCAGCAGTGCACCGGCAGCCATAGCAATCAGGATGCACAGGTACCAGGGCAGGTTCCACTTCAGTGCCGCATACAGGCAGGCGCAGGCGCCTGCTACGTACTGGCCTGCAGCGCCGATATTAAACATACCGACCTTATACGCAAACAGCACCGAAAGTGCACACATCAGCAGCGGTGCCGTACGCACCAGAGTCTGTCCCAAATATTTCATCTGCAATTTCTGGTTGGGATAACGCCAGAAGTTCTGCACCACAGCTTTGATAGCCTCAGCTGCACCACTGGGCTCGATCATCAGCAAAACCAGATAGCCGATGAACAAACCGCCCAGAATGCAAAGCAGCGATGCCAACAGGGTCTGAAAACCGTCCTTGCGGAGCAGCTTCAGGGTTTGTTTCTGCTTGTTCACTGCTGTGCCTCCTTTCTCTTTGCGCCCGCCATGTACAGGCCAAGTTCTTCCACCGTAGTCGTCTTGGGATCCAGCTCGCCTACGATCTCGCCCTCGTACATAACAAGGATACGGTCAGCCAGACTCATCACTTCGTCCAGCTCCAGGCTCACCAGCAGCACAGCCTTGCCGGCGTCACGCTCGGCAACGATCTGTCGGTGAATGTATTCGATTGCGCCTACGTCCAGGCCACGGGTCGGCTGCACAGCAATCAGCAGCTTCGGGTCACGGTCGATTTCGCGCGCAATAATTGCTTTCTGCTGGTTACCACCAGACATACTGCGTGCCGTAGTAACAGGGCCCTGGCCGCTGCGCACATCATACTGCTCAATCAGACGCTGTGCGTAGGAACGGATATTCTTCCGGCGCAGGAATCCGTGCTTGGTAAATTCCGGCTCGAAGTAATTCTGCAGAATCAAGTTATCTTCCAGCGAGTAGTCCAGCACCAGACCATGCTTGTGACGGTCCTCCGGGATGTGGCTCATACCCATAATCGAGCGCTGACGAATGGGTGCATGGGTGATATCCTCACCGCACAGGGACACTGTGCCGGAAATCGGCTTTTCCAAGCCGGAAATGCCGTACACCAGCTCCGTCTGACCATTGCCGTCGATACCGGCAACACATACGATTTCGCCGGCACGCACCTGGAAGCTGACATCTTTGACTGCATTGTTCTTATGCACCTTGGATGCTACGGTCAGATTATTGACCTCCAGAACCGGTGCTTCCGGCTGTGCGTCCTTTTTATGCACTACAAAATCAACGTCACGACCAACCATCATGCGGCTCAGCTCAGCAGGCGTAGTTTCTGCAATGTTCACCGTGCCAATGTATTTGCCCTTGCGCAGAACCGAGCAGCGGTCCGCAACCTGCATGATTTCGTTCAGCTTGTGAGAAATGAACAGGATGGACTTGCCTTCGGCAGCCAGGTTCTTCATGATCTGCAACAGTTCTTCAATTTCCTGCGGCGTCAGCACAGCAGTCGGCTCGTCAAAAATCAGGATCTCATTGTCGCGGTACAGCATCTTCAGGATTTCGGTACGCTGCTGCATACCAACCGAGATGTCCTCAATCAAAGCGTCCGGATTTACACGCAGGCCATACTTTTCCGAAAGTTCCATGACCTTTTTACGAGCCTGGTCCTTTTTCAAGAAGCCGTTCTTGCAGGGTTCCACACCCAGAATGATGTTTTCCAGGACCGAGAAGCATTCCACCAGCTTAAAGTGCTGATGCACCATGCCGATGCCCAGTGCGTTGGCATCGTTAGGATCCTTGATCACCACGGGCTTGCCGTCCTTTCGGATTTCGCCTTCTTCCGGTGTATACAGGCCGAACAGGACGCTCATCAGTGTGGATTTTCCAGCACCGTTTTCGCCCAGCAGTGCATGGATCTCGCCCTTTTTCAGCTGAATCGTAACGTCATCGTTTGCCACGATTCCCGGAAAACGCTTGGTGATGTGCAGCATCTCCACTGCGTAATTTTCCAAAATAAGTACCTCCTTTTTTCGCCCCCGGAGCAAAGCTGTCGGTGCCGTTGGGAGGCCTAACCGCACCGCTCTGCCGGGACTTTTCAGTTGTTTTTAGTATACCACAAACTGCGTATCTTTTCAAAAGCTTTCCTACCGTTTTTCGGCAATTGTCTACAATTACCAACACAAAAAAAGGGCACGCATTTCTGCGTGCCCCTTTTATATCCTTTGGGGAAACTTTATTACTTGATGTTGCCCTGGTAATCAACCTTAACAGCGGAAACAGTGGGCTCCTTGGTAATATCGTTGGAGACCTTGATTTCGCCGTCGAACATCTTCTTGACCAGTGCCTTGTAGTCGTCAGCAGTGAACTTGCCATCCTCAAACAGGGTGCTGTCAGACAGCTGGACGTAGTTTGCAGCCGGATCATCGCCGTTTACCAGGCCCAGGTTAGCGATCTTGCCAACGTAGTTGTCCCAGTTGCCGTTAACGATAACATCGGTCAGAGTATCGATAGTGGTGGGAGCCAGACCCTTCATAGCAGAAGTAACGGTCAGGTCGGTCCAGTCAGCAGCATTGCCGCCCTCGCCTGCTGCATAGTTTGCGATAACAGCAGCCTGGTCAACGTCAACACCAATCAGCTTTGCGCCCTCAACTTCCTTAGCTGCGTCAACAGCAGAGGTGTAGATGCCGCCGCCGCAAGCGAAGACAACCTCGGTACCTGCATTGTACCAGGTGCTCATGAATGCGGTGATGTCAGCGTCGCCAAAGAACTGGTTGCCGTAAACGAACTTGATCTCAGGAGCATTGCCCAGCTCAGCAGCTGCAGCGTCTGCGCCCTGCACAAAGCCGTAGCCGTAACGCTGAACAGCGGGAACAGGCATACCGCCCAGGAAGCCCAGCTTGGTGTAGCCCAGCTTAACAGCTGCGTAGCCAGCCATGTAGCCGCACAGCTCTTCCTGGTAGATTGCGCAGTAAACGTTGCTCATGTCAACGTAGTCTTCCAGCTTCCAGTTGTCGGGGTTGAAGTCATATTCTTTACCAGCAGCTGCAACGCCCTCGCCCAGCAGGTCACCCAGACCCACGTCCAGAGCGATGAACTTCACTTCGGGGTACTCGGGAGCAACCGTAACGATGGTGCCTGCGAATGCATAGCCAGGCATAACGATTACGTTGTAGCCCTCAGCGATTGCCAGCTCGACCTGCTGTGCACGGCCTGCGGTATCGTTGGTGGTGGGCTTGTAGTACTTAACGTCTACATTGTTATCCTTGCCGAACTTAACGCAAGCTTCCCAAGTGGTCTGGTTGAAGGACTGGTCGGTGATATCGCCGTAGTCGGTAACCATTGCAACCTTGTATTCGCTGTTGCCTTCCGCTGCGCTGGATTCTTCAGATGCACCGGACTGAGCACCACTGGTGCTGTTGTCGCCGCCGCAAGCAGTCAGAGCTGCAGCCAGCGTCATAGTACCGGTAGCCATCAGGAAAGAACGACGAGAAATCTTCTTCATAATCGATAACTCCTTTATGTTTTTATTTACAGGTCGGATTCAAGAGCATCCGACCAAACACCTGAGTAAATGCGCATAGCACGCCATACCCGCTGTTAGTATAGCGCACAACCGATATTTGTGCAAGCAAACAGTCGGCTACAAATAGTTACAGTTTTGCTTACAGAATATTAGCTCCGCCAAAGCCGTATGGCAAAAGTTCGCCCAAAGACATCTCAATATAATCTGTTTCTGTCTTTGCCATAATGACGTTCAGCTCCGGGCCGCAAAATTCATATAATGCCTGACGGCACACACCACAGGGCGCTGTTATAAGCGTATTCACCTCTCCCTGTTTTGCACCGACAATGGCAATATCTGTGAATTTCGTCACGCCTTCGCTCACTGCCTTGAACAATGCCGTTCGCTCTGCACAGTTTGTGGGTGTATAAGCCGCATTTTCGATATTACAGCCCGTATATACGACATCATTTTCTCCCAAAAGTGCAGCTCCGACCATAAAATGGCTGTACGGTGCCACTGCATTTTCCCGTGCAGCAGCCGCCTGGCGAATCAAGCTCTGTTTTTCCTGCGGTGTCAGATGCGTCATGATTTATTCCTCCACAGAACCCAGTGCAACCTTCATCATCTGGGTAAAGCTGGTCTGGCGCTGTTCTGCCGTGGTGGCCTCATGGGAAACAAAGCTGTCCGAAATCGTTACCAGGCAGGCAGCCTGCTTGCCCAGCATTGCTGCATTGGCAAACAGTGCAAAGCTCTCCATTTCCACCGCTACGCAGCCCTGTTCGTCACGCAGCTTCTCCCAGCGGGCAGGCTTTTCATCGCTGGGCTTGCTGTAAAACACATCCGAAGAATGAATGTTGCCTTCAATCAGCTCAATGCCCTGACGCTTTGCGGAGGCACGCAGCTTATCGTTCAGTGCCTGGCTGGGCATGGTAATATTGCCTTCATAGCCGGACTGTACTGCTGCATAGCTGGACTCGGACACAGCGCCGGTAGCCAGCACCACATCAAACAGCTTTGCCTTATCGGTATAGCTGCCGGCAGAACCAATACGAATGATATTTTCTACACCGTAGAACTGGAACAATTCGTAAGAGTAAATACCAATGGAGGGCATACCCATACCACTGCCCATTACGCTGATGGGCTTACCATGATAAGTGCCGGTATAACCCAGCATACCGCGCACATCCGTCACCAGACGTGCGTTCTCCAAAAAGTTTTCCGCAATAAATTTTGCGCGCAGGGGATCACCCGGCATCAGAACGGTTTTTGCGAAATCGCCCAGTTCGGCGCGAATGTGAGGGGTAGACATAAAGCATCTCTCCTTTATTTTGATATGGTTTTTTCGTATCGTGTTTTAGTAGGACTTTTCTTCTTTTATTGTAATACAAAATCCCCCGCACGACAAGGTGCGGGGGATGGATAATATTAGTATTATTTGCCGTGGAACACGCTCTGCGGAGGTACAATGCCACTGCTGTTTCGGATTTCGAAGTGCAGGTGCGGTCCTGTCGTACGTCCTGTCATACCGATATTTGCAATATGCTGGCCCTGGCTGACCGACTGGCCTGCGCTCACATACAAAGCACTGCAGTGTGCGTATACCGTCTTGATGCCATTGCCATGGTCAATAATCATAGACAAACCATAGTTGCTGCCTGCGCCGGCACGGTTCATACCAGCCTTAACCACGACACCGGAATCTGCCGAATAAATAGGCGTACCAACCGGGCCGTTAATATCAACACCACGGTGTCTGCCAGTTGCCCAGCGTGCGCAATAACGATAACTGGGCACAGGCCACATCAGCGTGCCATTGCCAACCTTACCAATCGAACCGGATTTCAGGCGAGTGCCCTTGACAACTTCCTTGGTAACCGGCTCACGCAGAATCTGCGTAGACAAAATCTCTGTATGCAGAATGTTGCCATCCGCATCATAGGTTTGCAGTGCCGTAATTTTCTCTTCGCCGGGCTGACCTTCGACCAACGTTTTAACCGTACCGAAGTCATAGTTTTCCGATGTGGTCGTCTTTGTAGAGAACGGAATTTCTTCCGTGTAGGTGATCTCCTTGTTGACGCGAATTTCCAGCACAGTTTCCTGTTTCTGAACGATCAACTGGTCGCCGGGGAACAGTTTGCTATCCTGCTTCAGACCAGGATTCAGCTCATACAGTTCCGCCTGCGTCAGACCATTTTTCGAAGCAATCAAGCTGATGCTGTCGCCGGGTACCAGCGTATACAGTTCCTGCTTTACTTCATCCGAGCTAAGGTAGTTCATCACTTCGTCGACATCTGAGAAGCTGTCATTAAAGTAAATGCCATCTTCCAGCTCAACTTCGTGATTGAAGCCGACCGTCACATTTTCTTCGCCAGTATCAAACGGAGCTTTCATCTGCTGAATGTGGTCTTTCAGCGTTTCGCCGTCGGTTGTAACGCGGCGCAATTCACCGTCGATGTACAGAGCCGTACCCGTGCGAATCTCATCTTCAGAGGTCCGCAGGATGGCATCGGCCATTGTGGTTTCGTTCAGAAGTTCTGATTTATCTTCAATTGCTGCAACCGTATAGGTTGGGGTAATGTCCCAGCCGGTGTGGTTGGTTGCCGCATAATTGATGCGCTCATTTACGGAATCCTTTGCCGATTCAAAGACGTTTTCACTTGCTACAAATCCAACGTTCTGGCCTTTCACCTGTACCGCCAGCACATAGCTCTGCGCCAGCTGATCTTCCACAAATCCCCAGCACAGCATTGCTGCAACCACAGGCACCACATATGCCATGGTACGAGGCACCAGCTTACCATACAGCTCAACGCCATGGCGCAGGTTTGCGCCGGCCTGCTTCAATGCACGCCAAACTCCATAGGTCTTTGCGACCCAAACAGCGTTGCGTGCAATACGCCAGATGCCGCGCACGAACACAACCGGGGTACACAGGATTTCGTTCCACAGCATCGTGCCCAATCGGCACGCAATCCGCTTTAGCTTTTTGGCCACATATACACAGCCACGAACCAGCTGGAATGCTGCAAATCGAATGCCGCGGCCCGTACGAACCACCAGGTATTCCGCCTGGAAACCCAGATCATACAATGCATGACCTACATGATGATAGAAAGGCCGTGTACGCAGCCAGCGAACCGATGCCTTTGCACTGGCCTGCCGTTTTTTATGTAATTTATGTTTTCCTATAACCAGGTGACGCTGCACAGCGGTCTTCCAGTCATGCAGTCTGTCGCGCCAGGTGGGCTTTTTCAGAGGTGTCATATTTTCAGACAAATCTGATTCGCCTCCTTTCCGTTTCTCCTGTTATGCGCGTAAATCGCGCGTTTGTATCGTTTTTCGCGCGCAAAATTCACAATAATCCAGCGCACTATTTTAATATTATACTATATTGCTCTCATTGAGCAAGTAAATTGGAACACATTTCCGCTAATTTTCACACCTGGACAACCTGCGCATATCTGGCGGAAGGGTGCTTTCCACGGAAACTTTCTTCCATTCCAACGGCATCTGGATACGTACCGCATCCTGTTCTAAAGCATATTCCGGAACAGCGAACTCCATTTTTCCACAATGCAGTGCATGGCGGTGAATTTTTTCCATGCTGCCGCCGTACAAATCGTCCCCTGCCAGCGGATATCCTGCATGGGCAAAGTGTACGCGAATCTGGTGAGTGCGTCCCGTCACCGGTCGGCAGGATACCAGGCTAACACCGTTGGCAGCTTCCAATACGGTGTACTCCGTGCGGCTGGGCTTTCCGTCCGGTCTTACGCAGCGCGTTACAATGCTGCCTTCGGCCCGACCAATCGGCCCATCAAACATGCCTGGCCCCAGCAGCATTTCGCCTTCTGCCAACGCAAAATACGTCTTTTGTACATGGTCAGATAACAGGCTGGCCGCATACATATTTCGTGCCGCCAGCAGCAGGCCGCTGGTGTTTTTATCCAAACGATTCACCGGGCGAAACACGCCGCTTTCGCCGCGCTGCTGTGCCCAGGCTGCATACGCATTAGCCAGTGTGCCATCTGCATAATTCAGCGTAGGATGCACCGGAATGCCTGCCGGCTTTTCGATCACCAGTGCAAACGCATCCTCATATACCACATTCAGCGAAATTTCTGCCTGTGCAGCCACAGCTGGCTTTTCCTCCGGCGGCAGCGCAAAACGCACTACCTGCCCTGCAGCCAGCCGCACATTGGTATACGAGGAGTGCCCATCCACAAAAAAGCCCTGTCCGCGATATTTTACCGCACGGGCCAAATCCGTAGAAACGGCGCACTGGTATAAAAGCTTTCGCAGTTCCAGCCCGTCACACTGCGGCGGTACCGGAAATTCCAGCCACATACCAGTGCCCCCTTTTTGAAAGAAATCTGTATTATTATATCAAAATTTCCCGCATCTTGCAAATTGCCGCAGGCCATGTTATACTTATGAGAGGAAAACGAGTGGAACATTCGGCGGCGGGGCGGCTTTGACCGCTCTGAGGAAAGTCCGGGCTTCACAGGGCAACGGTAACTGCTAACGGCAGCCGAGGGTGACCTTAGGGAAAGTGCAACAGAAAACAAACCGCCGCGTTTACGCGGTAAGGCTGAAACGGCGAGGTAAGAGCTCACCAGCGGGCAGGAGACTGTCCGGCTTTGTAAACCCTACCGGAAGCAACACCTATATGGGGCACATAGCGCGGCCCGCGCGCCTCGAAGGTGGCTAAAGCCTGTCAGCAATGGCAGGCGTAGATAGATCGTCGATTTATACAGAACCCGGCTTACGGTCCATCTCGTTTTCCCTTCTTTGCTTTTTGCACCTGCTGCGCGGCAGGTGCTTTTATTTTATCTGCAAACAAAAAAGCCCGGCGAATTGCAAATGCAATCCGCCGGGCTTTTTATTCTTTATTCAAGGCCGATTTGTGCGGCATACTCCAGCAAAAGCTCTCGCTCGCAGAAAGGCGTTTTCACACCCATGCGATCCCGATAGGTTTCGTGGCCCTTACCGATCACCGCAATCAAATCACCTTCCTGTGCATGATCCAACGCGTAGTGCAGTGCATCCAGACGATCCGGAATTTCCACATAAGCGGCATTCGGATTTCCTTTCTGGATACCCTGGCGAATATCCGCCAAAATGTCCTCCACTGCTTCAAAGCGGTTGTTGTCTTCGGTTACGATAGAGAAATCTGCCAGCTTGGCACAGATTTCGCCCATGCCGTAACGGCGCAGCTTACTGCGATTACCGCCGCAGCCAAACACCACGACCAGTCGATTTGGCTGATAGGTGCGCAGCGTTTCCAGCAGACTCTGGGTAGATACTTCGTTGTGAGCATAATCCAAAAGGACGGTAAACTTTTTGCTCACAGGCACCAGCTCTACACGTCCTTGCACGGAACATTCTGCCAGACCTTTATGAATGGCCTCGTCGGGCAGGTTCAAAACTTTACCCACGCCTAGCGCAGCCAATGCGTTATACACACTAAACTCACCCGGCATGTTCACACGCAGCTGCAAGGTTTCGTCTGCGCCCGCAACCGGGAAAGTCACACCCAGGAAATCGCTGGTGCGCAGCAGTTGGTACTCTCCTGCCCGCCAGTCCGCAGGCTGCTTGCAGCCATAGGTCACCAGTTTGCAGGTGTGTCCTTCCAGCAGAGCAGCAGTATTTTCGTCGTCCACATTGACCACGCCCACGTCACAGCGGCGGAACAACTGTGCCTTCCAGCTGCGATATTCCTCAAAACTGGCATGTTCGCCGGGGCCGATATGGTCCGGTGACAGGTTGGTGAACACGCCCACATCATAGTGGATACCTGCCACACGATCCATCATCACGCCCTGGCTGGACACTTCCATCAAAGCAGTATCGCAGCCTGCATCCACAAATTCGTGGAACAGCTTTTGCAGTTCATAGCTTTCGGGGGTCGTGTTGGCGGTGGGGCGATGCTGTCCCATATAATACACACCATTGGTGCCAATCATACCTACCTTACGGCCGGCCGCTTCCAGAACACTTTTCAGCATATGGGTAGTCGTGGTCTTACCCTTTGTGCCGGTCACACCGATCATCGTCAGCTGTCGCGCCGGCTGGCCAAACAAATTAGCACTCATGACGGCCATTGCGTAGCGGCTGTTGTCCACTTTCAGCACCGTCACATCCGGCATATTGGTCAGGTCGATATCGTGCTGGATCACCAGCGCGCTTACGCCTTTTGCAACACAGTCCGCCGCATAATCGTGGCTGTCACGCTGCGTGCCCACAATACAGACAAACAGCTGACCTGGGGCCGCCTTGCGGCTGTCATAAATAATATCGTTGATGTCCACATCTGTGCTGCCTTGTACGGTAGTGCAGGTTACCCCCTGCATCAACTGAGAAAGTTTCATATCGCGTACGCTCCATTCCGGCTGCTGGTTTCATCGGTCCGCGCAGCAGCTTGTGTGATTTTTATTCAGGCTTTGCCGAATCCTGCGGCGTTGGTTCTTCCGCTGGGGCATCTGTTGGGTCCGCCGTTTGGTCTGCCGCCGGTTCATCGGCCGCCGCATCGTCCGGTGCTACATCCGCCTGCGGATCTGCATCTGCATCACCAGTATCCTGCGCCTGGCGCGAAGGCAATTCTGGATCGCTCTGCTTGAAGGTAGGCCGAATCGAACCATCACTGCGGATGATACTCATATCCAAAATGCCACGGTCGGTTTCCGTCAGGCCGTTGCCTTCTTTATTTTGCAGCAAATGCACTGCAAATTTCAACTTGTAATCCAGTTGATTCAGTGTACCAAGCGTCACACGAATCCGATCCTGATAGCCAAAATACACCTGCTCCGGATTGGTCACATCCAAATGTGTCACCTGGTCCAGAATGCCATGCTGTTCCAGTGCAGACAGCATTTGCACAAGTGCTGTCTGTTCCGGTGCTTCCTGCGGTACTGAGGTTGGCTGTGCCGATTCCGTCGGTGTTTCTGTCGGCGCTTCCGGCAGCTGAGCCGCGCCCAGCGACAAGATTTGTCCCACCTGTGGAACCGTCTGTACTGGACCAATCAGAAGCGGCAGTTCCGGCTGTGTACCAGACATTTCCATCACCTTACACTGACGGGACAACACCAACCATCCCGTAGAGGTCTGAATACAGAAACTTGCCTTCGCAGGCTGCACGCGCAGCACCACTGTACCAGGCATACGGCGCAGAATCTCTATGTTTTCCAACAAGGGGAATCGCGTATTCAGCAGTTCTTCCTGCGCATCTGGCGCAAAGGAGAACAGATTATCACCCTGCTTGACTTGCAATGTTTGAAGGATTTCTTCCTGCGTATAGCTGCCGGTGTCGGTGGTAACCTCGCCCGCCGCATTCTGAAATTCAAATGTACTGATGCGGAACAGCAATGTCACCGACAGCAAAATGCCCGCTGTTACCGCCAGCAGCAGCAAAATGATTGCAATCAGGCGGCGGCGGAAACGGCGGCGCCGCATTTCCGCCTGCGTAATGCGCACGTGCTCTTTTTTCTGGCGATAACGCTTTTCTTTGGGGTTCGTGCGGGCAGACTGTGGTCTGTGTCCTGCATCCTGGTCAAACGCCGGTGCATGGCCTGTGCGAGTTGCCTGGGGCGGTCGTGCTACTGTATGCTGCTGCCGCGCAGCAGGCTGTTTCAGTCGTTTTTTGCGCTGCGCAGCTCGCTGGGCCTGTTGGGCTTTTTGGGCTTTTCTCTTTCTCGCCGTCACGGTTCCGCCTCCTTTCTTTTCATCCTCTAAAGCTTTTTACGGTTCCTTTACCAGTTCCAGCAAACGCTGGGTGATACGCTCCAAACTGTCATCCACAGCCTGGGTGCGAGCGTTATGGCCCATTTCGATCAGCTTATCCGGATTTTCCAGCAACTTGCGCACGGTTTCGATCAGGCGCTCGTCCGTCAAATCCTTTTCCTCAATCACGATAGCTGCGCCTGCTTTTTCCAGTTCCAGTGCATTGAAATACTGGTGGTTCTCAGCCACGTTCGGGCTGGGGATCAGGATTGCGGCACGGCCTGCGGCTGCCAGCTCTGCCAGCGTCAGCGCACCGGCGCGGCTAATAACCAAATCCGCTGCGCTGAGCAGATCCGGCATATTGTCAATATACTCGCGCACGATCAAATTGTCTCCGGTGGAAAAATCCATCTGCGTTGCCAGGCCGTCGAACAGGTTCACACCATATCGACCGGTTGCATGAACGTGCAAAACATTCTGATTGGTATGCTGCTCCCATGCGCACAGCGCTGCCACGCTTTCATTGATGCGGCGTGCGCCCAGGCTTCCGCCAAAGGACAAAATCACAGGGCGATTGCCTGCGCCCAGTTTTGCGCGGTTTTCCATACGGTTTGCGGCTGCACCCAAAACAGCCGGACGCACCGGATTTCCTACCACCAGCGTTTTTTCAGGAGCCTTCAGCTTATCCACAGCACCTTCCACAGCAGCAAACACCACATCCACATCCGGTGCCAGCAGTTTGTTGGTCACGCCGGGGAAAGCGTTCTGCTCATGGATTGCCGTCTTGATGCCCATTTTTGCAGCACAGCGTACCACAGGACCGGACACATAACCACCGCAGCCAATGACCAGATCCGGCTTGATTTCCTTCATCATCTTTTTTGCTTTGGGGGCGGATTGAATCAGGTTCCACACCGTAACCACATTGCGGCGGATATTCTGCAGGCTCAACTGACGCTGAAATCCCGTGATTTCAATGGGGTGGAACGGATAGCCGGCCTTTGTGACCAGCTTGTTTTCCATGCCGCACTCCCGGCCGGCAAAATGGATCTCCGCAGAAGGATCTGCCTCTTTCAGTGCGCCGGCAATGGCCAGTGCAGGATTAATATGTCCGGCGGTGCCGCCGGCAGCAATCAATACACGCATCTCAATTCTCCTTTTTCTCGTTTTGTTCGGCAGCTTCCTTAGCAGCCTTTCGCTGCAGCTGTGCGCGCTTGCCTTGGCGTGCAATATTAAGCATAACGCCCATCTCTGCCAAAAGCAGCACCAAACTGGTACCGCCGGAAGAGAAGAACGGCAGGCTGATACCGGTATTGGGCACGGTATTGGTCACAACCGCAATATTAAAGAACATCTGCCAGCCGATCTGCCCCGTAATACCCAGTGCAATCAGGGTGCCATATAAATCCACCGCATTGAATGCAATGTATATGCCTTGCAAAATCAGGCCAATAAACAGCAGAATCACGATCATTGCGCCCAAAAAGCCTAGTTCCTCGCACAAAATGCTGAAGATAAAGTCATTGGTACATTCCGGCAGCCAAAGCTGTTTTTCCATGCTGTTGCCAATGCCCAGGCCTGTCATGCCGCCGCTGCCAATCGCAAGCAAACTTTGCTGGGTTTGCCAAAGCATATCTTCAAATACCGATGTCCAGCCCGCGAGACGATCGCCCGCATAGGCGGTCAGATTTTGGAGCACCTCGATTTTCGGGGACACTGCAAAAAAAAGGAATCCTGCTCCGCCAAAGCCTAAAATCCACCAAAAGGCGTTGCCTCCCAAAAACAGTATCGTGCCAACGATCATAACCATCAAAACCATACCGGACAGGTGCGGTTCCATGTACAGCAATACCAGTATCGGAATCAGTGGCAAATAAGGCAACAGCAGCCCGTAAAAAAAGCTATTGCGCCGTTTTCGATATCGAATGACGATTTGGGCAGTGAGCAGAATAATAACAAATTTTACGATTTCTGACACCTGGATACTGGGCAGATAGCTCAGCGGTTTCTGCGGCCAGTGCAGCCAGCGGCGACATCCGCTGATTGGCTCACAGCGCAGAACCACGATCAGCAGCAACACGCTCACCCCATAGCCCCACCAGGTCCAGCGTTCGTATTTATGGTAGTCAAACTGAGCCACACCCAGCATGGTAAACAGGCCCAGCACAGCAAAAATCAGCTGGCTGCGGATAAAGTGATAACTATCGCCAAAACGCAGATAAGCCGTGGTATAACTAGCCGAAAACAGCATCAACAGGCCAAAGATCACAATGATGATCAGGTTAACAATAAAGCCCACCGGGTAGTAGCGTTTCAGCCCCAGCGGCGCAGCATTCGGTTGTTTTGTATTGCGGTGTGCCATGTCTTTTTCCTTTGCTTAAAGGGTTTGAATCTTATTTATGCCGTAGCGGACAGCACCTGTAAAAGCGCCAGCACGGCAAACATAAATGCCGCCAGGCCCAGTGTGCCCACAATACGAATCTCACTCCAGCCAGCCTCTGTCATCGCGGCCTGAATGGGCAGCATCTTGAACAGCGGACGTTTGCGCAAGCGGTAGCTAATTCCTTGCAGTACATAGGCGATGCCTTCCAGCCAGTATACACCGCCCAGCAAAAGCAGTAAGCCGCCCCAGCCCATAGAAATGGAAATCACAGCCAGGCTTGCTGCGATAAAAGCGCTGCCGCTGCGGCCCAAAAGCAGCTTTGCCGGTGGGAATCCCCACAAAAGGAACGCCAGCAGCGCGCCGCTGAGTGCCGTTGCATACAGCGACATTTGCAGATGATTCTGCAAGGCAGCAACCGCGCTGCAAACCAGGCAGGCAAAAAAGCCGTTGATGCTGCATACGCCCATCTCTCCGGCAGACAGCTGGGCAGTTTCCACCAGCGCCACAATTGCCAGCGCCGTCAGCGGAATATCCCAGCCGCCAAAATCCACATAGCCCACAAAGGGAATCAGTGTACCACCAGGCAAAGCACCAATCAGGTGCAGCACGCCCAAAAATGCAAATGCCAGCAAAAGCTCCACTGCAAAGCGCAGCAGCCAGGGCATCGGCCGATGATCCTTGCGCAGATAACCGCGCACATCGTCCCAAATACCCAGCAGGCCGAATGCAAAACCGGTCAGCACAGCGGTGACCAGGATCTGGCGCTGATAGCCGTCCATCAGCTTTGGCTCCATCACAGCCAGCCCCATCCAGGCAGCTGTGACCGCGGCGATCGTGCCAAACACTACCGCAAAGCCGCCCATCGTAGGCGGTTTGGGCTGGTTACGGCGCAAAATCGGCTGCGCCGTTATGCGGCGCATTTGCCACTGCCGCAGCATGGGCAGCATGATGTTTTCTACGGCGGCTGTGATTAAAAAGCCCAGGATTGCAGCCACCATCAAAGAGTATCGTGCCATTCTATTTCCTTTCCGTAAAAAGTGTGCTTACTTTTGCGGCCATTCGGTGTAAAACAGTGCGAGTGCCTTTTCCAGCGCCATGCCGCGGCTGCCTTTCACCAGAATTGCATCGCCGGGCTTTACATTGGCCAGCAGCACATCTGCAATCTCCCGATAGCTGGCAGCATGTACCGTTTGCAGGCCGGCTGCCTTGGCGGCGTCCGCCGTATATTTGCAGGCATCGCCGTAAGTAATCAAAAAGTCCACATGTTTTTCAGCTGCCTGTCGGCCCAGCGTGGTATGTGCGCTTTCGCAGATGGTTCCCAGCTCCAGCATATCGCCCAGCAGGGCAAACCGACGGTTGCAGTTGTACGTTGCAAACATGTCCAGTGCAGCTTTCATGCTGTCCGGGTTTGCATTATAGCAATCCTCAATAACCGTTACCCCTGCGCACTCCACCATGTGCTGACGCATACCGGTCTGGCGGAAATCTGCCAGTGCCGCAGCAGCCTTTGCTGCATCCAGACCCAGGCGTGTCGCTACACAGTAAGCAGCCAGTGCATTGGCGATATTGTGTCGGCCAATCGTAGGGATGGTTACTGTAAACGTGCCATTTTCTGTGTCCTTCAGGGTAAAGAAGGTATCATTGCCTTCCTGCCGAATATCCACCGCAGTTACTTCAGCTGTGCCTTCATTCAGGCTGAACCAGACAGGCTTCACATGGGCAGGCAGCTGTGCGCTGCGCAGATACGGATCATCACCGTTCAGAACGAGCGGTGCGCCGTCTGCCAGACCGTCACAGATTTCCAGCTTTGCTGCCAGAATGTTTTCCCGGCTGCCCAGGTTTTCCATATGAGATACACCAATGCAGGTGATAATGCCTGCGTTCGGGCGTGCTGCACGGCTCAGGCGGCTGATTTCGCCGCGATTGCTCATGCCCATTTCTACTGCGGCAAACTGGGTGCTGTCCTCCAGGCGCAGCAGCGTGTTGGGCATACCCAACTCGTTGTTCTGGTTGCCTTCCGTCTTGATGGCATTGCCGAAAGCCGACAGCACTGCATAGCAGAATTCTTTCGTGGTAGTCTTGCCCACGCTGCCGGTAATGCCCACCAGCTTGGGTGCAAACTGGCTGCGATAGTTCGCGCCAATGGTCATCATGGCGCGGTAACTGTCCGGGCACAGAATCGTTTTTTCCGGAGCCAGTCCTTCCACAGGGTGATTCACCACCACATAGGCTGCGCCCTGCTCCACTGCCTGGCAGGCAAAGTCATGACCGTCGAACGTTGCACCGGGGAATGCAACAAATACGCATCCCGGCTGAATCTTTCGGCTGTCTGTGGTAACCAGGTTGATTTTCATATCGGACAGTCCGCTTTCGGGCGCAAGGCCTGCCAGCAGAATTTTTGCAGAAATCGGCTGCATAAGTTCTATCTTCCTTTCCGGATTAAATCATTCAGAGGGCGTTTGCGTTGCGTCTGGATCATCTGGCGGTTCCGGCGCATCTGGCGTATCTGGCGGCGCAGCAGCGCCGCACTGTATGGTCACAACCGTGCCCATTTCCACCGTTGTTCCGGCGGCAACATTTTGCTCTGTTACCACGCCGTTGTGATCGCCCTGTATCAAATAGTTCAGACCTGCCGACGACAACATCTGCTGGGCAAAGTCTACCGCTCGCCCAGTTACATCCGGCACTGTCACGCTGGCAGGCTGGGTTCCTGCAACATACAGATAAACGGTTGTGCCGCCGGAAACCTCGGTTTTTGCCGCCGGGTACTGGTATGTGACCCGGGCTGCCGTTGCATCATTTTCTCCGGTAATCAGACGATGCTTCAGGCCGGCACGGTTCAGCGAAACCTGTGCATCGCCCCATTCCTGACCTACCAGGTTGGGGACCTTGACGGTCTTGCTCTTCAAATCGTCGCCGCTGGTGGGAACACCCAGATACGGCGCAATTTCGCTGATGATATTACCGACAACCGGCGCAGCCAGAACAGAAGAATAGTCCGAGCTTGCATTGTTGGGGTCGTCCAGCATAATGTATACCATATACTCCGGGTCGTCACTGGGGAAGGTTGCACAGAAGGAAGCAACCTTTTTGTAGTCTCCGTCCGAAACGCGCCTGTCCATATCCAGCTGTTCACTGGTGCCGGACTTGCCGCCTACGCGGTAACCAGCCACAAAAGCGCGGTGACCGCCGCCGGCATTATCCGCATCGCCGACTTCGTATTCCAGAATACTGCTCAGCTTCTTGCTTGCGCTTTCGCTCAGGACTTGGCGTTTCACATGGGGTTCTGTTTTTTGGATGGTGTTACCCGACATATCGGTGATTTCGCTGACCATGTAGGGCTGCACCAGATAGCCGCCGTTGACACAGGCCGCCATAGCAACACACATCTGGAGCGGTGTGATTTTCATAGACTGACCAAAGGCAGAAGATGCCAGCTCAACAGGTCCCA
>JAHHRK010000015.1 GCA_020025795.1 Faecalibacterium sp.
GTAGTCAGGTCGATGGCAGCCGTGCAGCGCTCGTTTTTTACCAGCTGAAGGGGCGTTACATCCACGGGATTCATGTTGGTGACAAGGCGCAGGCTGTTGACGGTGTTTCCGTCCGCTTTGCGGCGCAAAAACAGGCCGCCCTCTGTCCAGTTATAGAGATAGAACCGACCGTTGGAAAGGCTGGTCTTTTTGGTCAGGCCATAGGTGCCATCTGTGGATTCAAAATATTCTTCATCACAAGGCATCGCACCGGGCAGGGTCAGTTTTTCCAAAAAGCTGGGGTCCGGGCTGTTCAGCCGAATGACCAAGGTGTGGGGGTCCGGTGCGGAAACACCCAGCGCGCTTTCGGGCTTGGTTCCGTTGAAAATATCCATGCCGCCGACAATGCCCGCAAAGCTGGTGACATATGGAGATTTGGTTTCCGGACGGAAAATCCGCTGGAACGCAAAAACAAAGTCCTCTGCGGTGATTGCATAGGTGCTGCTGTCGCCGCGGGTAGTGCGGTAATACAAATCGGGCTGGATGGTAAAGGTATAGGTAAGGCCATCGGGGGAAAGGGTATAGCTCGATGCGCACCCAGGCTGGGGAACGCCAGATTCATCCTTCTGATACAGGCCGGTATATAAATGGTTGCAGGCAATCATTTCCGCACTGGTCTGGGCAAGCTGTGGGTCCAGATTGGCGGGGATTTTGTCTACGAACCAGGTAAAGCTGACGGTGTGTCCGGCACCGCAGCCTGTCAAAAGCAAGGCCAGCAGTGCACCGCTGAGTATCCGGTACAGCCGTTTCATAAGCAAAACTCCTCTCGTGTGTATCAACTTTATATTTTAGCAAAAAATGGTGAAAAAGGCAAATCTGTGTCATTTTTGTAGGGTCAGCCGTTGCACCATACTGGCAGATGGGATATAATATCCTGTGTATAGTTATGAAATAGGAAGAGAGGATATACAGATGCAAAAGGAACAGGAGATGCTGGCTGCGCTGGTGCGTGGAAAAAAGGTAGCGTTTATCGGTGCTGGCGTTAGCCATAAGGCACTGATCCGGATTTTTGCGGATCTGGGCGCACAGGTAACGCTGTGCGATAAAAAGCCTACGCTGGAAGCGTTTGGCGATTACGCCGAGGAACTGAAGCGCTGCAATGTGCAGCTGAGCCTGGGCGAAAATTATATGGATGGCTTTGTCGGCCAGGACATTATCATGCGTACCCCCGGTTTTGAGTATTACCAAAAACCCCTGCAGGATGCAATTGCAGCAGGAACAATGGTAACCAGTGAGGTGGAGCTGTTCTTCCGCTTCTGCCCGTGCCCTATTGTGGCTGTAACCGGCTCGGACGGCAAGACCACCACTACTACCCTTATCAGCGAATTTTTGAAGGCTGCCGGTCGCCGCGTCCATCTGGGCGGCAATATTGGCGCAGCGCTGCTGCCCATGCTGCCGGAAGTGCGCCCCGATGACATTGCTGTGGTAGAACTGTCCAGTTTCCAGCTGATTAGTATGCGCCAGAGCCCCCAGATTGCTGTGGTTACCAACGTGACCCCCAACCATCTGGATCACCACAAGGATATGCAGGAGTATATTGACGCCAAGCGCAATATCCTGCTGTATCAGCACAAGCCCTGCCGCGCGGTTCTGGGCTTTGAAAATGCCATCAGCAACGCAATGCAAACTGATTGCAAGGGCGATCAGGTTTGGTTCACGCGCCTGCATGAAACCGATAACGGTGCTTTCCTGCGCGAGGATGGTATGCTGTGCATGGCCGAAAACGGCACGGTGACGCCCTTCATGCACAAGGACGAAATCAAGCTGCGTGGTCTGCACAACATCGAAAATTTGTTGGCTGCCGCTGCTGCCGTGTGGGGTCTGGTGCCACCGGAAGTGATTCGTCAGGTGGGCAGTACCTTTACCGGTGTCGAGCACCGCATTGAGCCGGTTCGCACGCTGGATGGCGTCACCTACTACAACGATTCGATTGCTTCCAGTCCCACGCGTACCATTGCCGGTCTGCGCAGCTTTGATCAGAAAATTATTCTGATTGCCGGTGGCTACGATAAGAAGATTCCCTACGAGCCGCTGGCTCCGGAAATCCTGGCGCATGTAAAGCATCTGGTTCTGATGGGCGCAACTGGCCCTCGTATTGAAGCTGCACTGCGCGCACATCCGGATTTTGCTGCAAGCGATTTGGTGATTGAGCATGCAACCGATATGGAAGACGCTGTCAATCGTGCCCGCAAGGCTGCAAAGCCCGGCGACGTGGTCAGCTTGTCCCCGGCGAGCGCATCCTTTGATTTGTACCCCAACTTCGAGGTGCGCGGCCGCCACTACAAGCAGATCGTAAAGGATTTGAAATGATCGCACAGGTCACGAACGAAACCTATGCACAGTGGTATCAAAAAGCCTGCGCCGGTAAGCCGTATTTTGGCTGCGTGATGCCGGTACAGCTGGAGCTGTTTGGAAAAGCCAGCGGTTGCTATTTTGCCGGTGAGGAAATTGCCATCGACGCAAACGGTAAAAAAGTGATTGCCACCGGAACAACCGACCCGGAAGAACTGGCAAGCTTTTTGGCTTTTTTGGATAAACACGAACTGTTGACAGATGGCACCGTACCACAAGGTTGGCATGAGAAAGAAAAGCTGCATCTGTTTACGCTGGAGGCTGGCGACTATTTGCCTTTGCCGCCACGGCCAGAAGCACTGACGCTGAATGAGATGCCCAGTCCTTTCCAGGTGGCACAATTTTTGTTTGATGCGCAGCCGGAACGGCGAGATGATTTTTATTCCGAACTTTGCACCAAGCGTAACCACAATAAGGCCATTGTGTGGACTCTGGAACGAGAAGGGAAAATCATTTCCACTGCAGGAGCCTATGCCTTGCAGAATGGGCAGGCTTATTTGGCTTGCGTCGAAACGGTTGCACAGCTGCGCGGTCAGGGCATTGGCGGCTGGCTGATTGCATCGATGGCGAATATGTTGTCGGCGCAAGGCTGGCGCGTAGAGCTGCTGGCAAAACAGGAGCGTGTACGCCTGTACAACAGGTTGGGATTTACAATGGCAGGTACGTTGACCGTGTACAGCGACGAAGATACAAACGAAACGGAATAATAAATATAAAATATACAGATTGGAAAATACTATGCTGAACGAATTCTTTGACTTTAAGCCCGAAGTGCTGGAGCTGGACAAAACCGCGATGGAAATGTGCCGCCCTTATTTTGAAAAGGCGGAACAGATCCGGGATTACAACCAGCTGAAAATGCTGAAAGCTTTTACGGACAACAATATGTCCGCAACGCATATGCTGGGCACCACCGG
Source organism: Faecalibacterium sp. (assembly GCA_020025795.1). Lineage (GTDB taxonomy): Bacteria > Bacillota > Clostridia > Oscillospirales > Ruminococcaceae > Faecalibacterium. The sequence goes on from JAHHRK010000015.1 coordinate 3,309, forward strand.
CTATGGCCTGTGGGATACCGGCCGCGATAAGCTGGAAGAAATCTTTGCACAGGTCATGGGCGCAGAGGACGCACTGGTGCGTACCCAGTTCATGTCTGGTACCCACACCCTGACCGTTGCACTGTTTGGTCTGCTGCGCACCGGTGATACGCTGTTGGCAGCTACCGGCCGTCCTTATGATACTCTGGAAGGCGTGATTGGTCTGGAGGGCAAATGCAAGGGCAATGGCACTCTGATGGACTACGGCATCCTGTACGATGAGGCACCGCTGAAAGAGGATATGACCCCGGACTATGACCTGATTGCTAAGAAGGCACCCGGCGCAAAGGTCTGCCACATTCAGCGCAGCCGCGGCTATATGCAGCGCACTGCATTCGATTTGGATACCATCCAGAAAATTGCGGACACCGCAAAGGCAGCTAACCCCAATATCATCATTTTCGTGGATAACTGCTACGGCGAGTTCACCCAGACTAAGGAGCCGACCCAGGCCGGTGCAGACCTGATCGTGGGCAGCTTTATCAAGAACCCCGGCGGTGGCATTGCACCCACCGGCGGCTACATTGCCGGCAAGAAAGAGCTGGTGGAGCAGTGTGCTTACCGCCTGATGGGTCCCAGCCTGGGCAAGGAGCTTGGCTCTACACTGGATACGCTGCGTGATATGTATCTGGGCTTTTACTATGCGCCCGGTGTGGTTTGCTCCGCAATCAAGACTGCAATCTATGCCGAGTGCCTGCTGGAAATGTGCGGCGTGAAGCCGGTGCCTCGTTATTGCGAGGATCACAATGACATTGTGACCAGCTTCGATTCCGGTAGCGCAGAAGCTCTGATTGGCTTCTGCACCGGTATCCAGAAGGCAAGCCCGGTCGACAGCTATGTTTCTCCCCAGCCCAGTGAAGAACCCGGCTACACCGATGAAGTCATCATGGCCAGCGGCTCCTTTACCTCTGGCAGTACCATTGAGATGAGCTGTGATGGCCCGCTGCGTGCGCCTTACACCTGCTATTTGCAGGGCGGCCTGAACTTTGCTGCCAGCCGTGCAGGCGTATTGCTGGCTGTGCAGAACGCATACTTCGCCAATAAGTAAGCGCTGAACCAAAATAAAAAAGCTGATGCGAATCGCTCGCATCAGCTTTTTTATTTATATGTTGTTATGCTGCTTCCTCAGAAAAGAAAATGCCTTCTGCCAGATTGATGAAAAATTCCGGCTCGCGCAAAACATAGGCTTTCTCTTTCCACCAGACGGTTTCGCGGCTGGCGGATACCGTTGCAGTGCCGCCATCGGTCAGGGTAAAGGTCATGGTGATGAGCGGGGTATCTTCTGCATTTGCTTTTGCAAAAGGACAATACCGCAGAAAGCCAAACAGCTGGCAGGAGTGCTTAATCAATTCCGGGTCGGATACTTCTTTTGCTTCGCTGGTCAGGGCAGGATCAGTAATCGTCACAGATGCAACGGAACTGGCCTTGGGCGCACCAAAGAGCGGCATACCCTGCATCAGGATACTGACGATCACAATGGCGAGCGCAATCCACACGAAGGAGAAAGAAATATGCTTCAGTGATTTGGCGAAAGAATGTTTCATGATGGTACCTCAGGCTTTGCTTTTGCTCTTTTGGGTTTCGGTGCGGGAAGCTGCGGATACATAGCTTGCAACAGCTCCGCCAGAAAAGCTTTGTCGTCTAGTTCGTCCACAAGCAGCATTTCTTTTGCACCGGGGTAAGGCGTTTCCAGGCGCGCATGCGGCAGATAAGAAATAGCAGCCTTCACCGGTTTAATCAGCAGACGGTCGTCGTAAATGCCGCCTACAATTTTTGTACGATAATATAAAATATATTCTCCCATCATGGGGCGGTAAGTGATTTCGTCCAGATTGGACAGCTGATCCAGAATAAACTGTAAATATTCCTTGCTGGAAGCCATAGACTCATACCTCATAAAATAAAAAATAAGTCTTGATAAACACGTAAAAAGACGCTGTAATAGGTACTTGTTAATGCAAAGGGAAGGAGATGCCTTGTGTCGAAAAACGGCGCAAAACGCTTTATAATGGGCTGTTGCAGGATGATTTTATTATAGCACGGCATGAAAATAGAAAAAAGCCCCGAACGCTCAAGGCTCGGAGCTTTTTGTTGTGGCTTAATTCTGCAATGAGATGGCGCCTACCGGGCAGCTTTGCTCAGCTTGGGCGGTCTGTGCGTCATACGCATCCGGAATTTCGCCTTCCAGCGGATAAGCAAGATGTTCCTCCATGTGAAAGACTTCCGGGCAGATGCTGGCGCACTGGGTGCAGCCAATACACAAGGTCGGATCAATAAAAGCCTGCATTCAAATCACTCCTTTGCTGGGGCTAGTGTGCCCGCCTGGCAGGGGTTTATGCAGCCGGGATTTTGTGGTATCATAAAGCCATCAACAAAAAAGGAGTCCGCGTATGAATATCCAGATCTTCGGTACCAATAAAAGCTTTGACACCAAAAAGGCACAGCGCTGGTTTAAGGAGCGCGGCGTAAAGTTCCACTTTGTGGATATCAAAGAAAAGCCCATGAGTCGTGGCGAGTTCGATAATGTAAAGCGTGCAGTGGGCGGCTATGATAATATGGTGGACCCTGCAGCCAAAGATAAGCAGACCTTGGCGCTGTACCAGTGTCTGATCGAGTATCAGCGGGAAGATAAGCTGTTTGAAAACCAGCAGCTTCTGCGCCTGCCCATCGTGCGCAACGGCAAACAGGCCACCATCGGCTATGCACCCGATGTGTGGGAAACCTGGGAATAAGCGATGCTAAAAAAAGCGGCGTACCTCATAGGAGGTATGCCGCTTTTCATATACAAAAATGAGGTTAGCCGTTTTACTTCAGCTTTGTGGTGACATCGGCCAGTGCAGACAAGAAAGCGTCTACGTCTTCCGGACGAGTGCCCCAGCTGGTGACCAGACGCTCGACCGTGTGGGTGTCATCCGGCTTGTATTGAGCCTCAAAGCCAAAATCATTTTCCAGAGCAGCTACGACAGCGTCCGGGAAAATGACAAACTGCTGGTTGGAATCGCTGTGATTGGTAAATTCATAACCCAGTGCAGCAATGCCATCGCGCAGGCGGAGAGACTGCTCGTTCGCATGGCGGCCCAGCTCAATAAACAGCTGCATATCGTTCTGCATCAAGACCTCGAACTGAACAGCCAGCATCCAGCCCTTGGCAAGCAGTGCGCCGCGCTGCTTGATATTATAACGGAAGCCTTCCTTCAGACGGTCGTTGCAGATGACCAGTGCTTCGCCGAATAATGCGCCGTTCTTGGTGCCGCCAATATAGAAAGCATCGGCAACCTGTGCCAGCTGGGGCAGGGTAATCTGCTGGGTAGCCAGTGCGCTGCCCAGGCGTGCGCCGTCAATGTAGAAAATCAGACCCAGTTCATCACAGACCTGACGCAGTGCCTTCAGCTCATCAAAGGTGTACAGGGTGCCAAGCTCTGTGGTCTGGCTGATATATACCAGAGCGGGCAAGGGCATATGAACACAGTTGTGCTCGGCATAAGCTTTGCGGACCGCATCGGGAGTCAGCTTACCGTCCACATTGGGGCAGGGGATGCACTTGTGGCCGCTGGCTTCAATTGCGCCGGTTTCGTGCACACAGATATGACCCGTATCGGCGGCGATGGCAGCCTCCCACGGGCGCAGGAAAGCAGACAGTGCAACCGTATTGGTCTGGGTGCCGCCTACCATAATATGTACGTCGGCGTCGGGGCACTGTGCGGCAGCACAAATCAGCTCTTTGGCATGAGCAGTGTGCGAGTCGGTAGAATAGCCAGGATTGCCTTCCAGATTGGCCTGAGCCATAGCTTCCAGAATCGAGGGATGACAACCTTCGCTGTAATCGTTGCAGAAACGAATCATATCAAGGAACCTCCGATAATTCAAAGTGACAAGAACACGTATTATTGTATCACGTTTTCATAAAATTACCACAACAACTTGTTTGCGCAGGACGATTTGCTGTGTTATACTGTCATTATGTAAGTTAGGGCAATGTGCCCAATACCACATAAGGAGAACAAAAAATGACGATTTCAAAAGAAGAACAGGCTCGAAACCATCGCCGCCGCCGTCGGCAGATGTGGGGTGTCCTGATCTGCATTTTTGTTATGATCGGCGTCGTTACTGTCATCAAGACTATGAAGGACGGTATTGTGTCGCTGTTTGACCAGAGCGAAGAGTATACGATGTACGAAAACCGCCTGGAAGGTATGGTCATGTTCGATCCGCTGCCCTTTGACAGCATCGCCAATATGAATGATACTACGCTGCGCAGCGCTGCTGTGTGGGGTACGGTTTACGATATCCTGGACACCGAATATGGCCTGTCTACTTATACGCGTGACGAAGAAACGGACATGGCGCTGCTGCCTGCCGTGGAAGTGGATGCCTACCTGACCCGCCTGCTGGGACCCAGCTTTAAGCTGGATCACCGCAGCTTTGACGGCGAAGATGATATGACGATCACCTTTGACGAAACCCGTCAGTGCTATCTGATCCCTGTTACCAGTATGGTTAGTTCCTACACGCCGCGCGTGGTGGATATGTTCAAGCGCTCCGGCCAGCTGTATGTCACAGTAGGTTATATCCCGAATGCGGACGAAACCGATTTGACGACACAGCCCAGCGACGCACCCGTGAAGTATATGGATTATATCTTCTCCCGAACAGGTGGTAACTGGTATCTGACGAGCTTGCAGGTCAGCGACAAAAAAGCAGACGTGAAGCCGACGGCTACGCCCACTGCAAAGCCTGCTGCAGACCAGAGCGCGGAAGATGCAATCATTGCTGGCGTGAATGGCGAGGCTACGGCTCAGCCCAGTGCACAGCCCAGCGAAGAGCCTGCAGAATAACGAATCAAAAAGCGGCACGGACTTTCAAAGAAAGTTCCGTGCCGCTTTTTTTGCTGCTTTGTTTTTGCTGGAGCAGATTACTTAACCAGCTCGACAGTGTACTCGAACTTGTAGGTTTCCTGCAGAGCCTTCACAGCAGGCTCACAATCCTCGATGAAAGTGGGCTCATAGATAGAACCGCCGTTGTGGCTCTTCTTGTAGTCCTCAACGATGGCCTGCAGCTTTTCCCAGCCTTCAGCCTCCTGCTCCTGGCTGATGCCTTCGGGGAAAGAAATGATGAACTCGCGGTGCATAGGAATACGTGCTTTCATAAATAAGTTCCTCCTCACGGAATTTGGAACACCCGGCGGGCATTCTCGTCGGTGATTTTATATATCGCGTCGGGTGTTAAACCCTTTCGCTCGGCAATAACTTCGCTCACACGAGTGAGCATGGACGAATCACAGCGCTGTCCACGGAACCCGTCTGGCGCCATGTAGGGACAGTCGGTTTCCAGCAGAATGTTCTCCACAGGGACAGCGTCGATGGATTTCAGCGCGCGCTTGGCACCTTTCCAGGTGCAGGCACCGCCAAAGCCCAGATACATCCCTTGCTGCGTCAGCCAGACGGCATCGTCGGCACTGCCAGAATAGCAGTGTACAATGCCTTTTGGTTTGTAGCGACGCAGCAAATCGTATACCTCGGCGTGCGCTTCCCGATCATGCACAATGATGGGCTTTTCCAGCTCCATGGCAAGGCGGATCTGTGCCTCAAACATGGCCAGCTGTGCATCCTTGGGTACAGGCCAGTGGTAATCCAGGCCACATTCGCCCACAGCTACTACGCGCTCGTCCTCGAATAAGGGACGCAAATCGCGCAGCTCGGCTTCCCAATCGCCGCCATATACGGTGATGGTAGGAGCCAGCATTTCATCCGGGCAGCTGCCTTTCGGCAACAGGCTTTCGGGATGGATGCCTACTGCCGCCCAGACATAAGGATATTTGTGAGCCAGTTCCACACAAAGGGCAGCGTCGGCGCTGCTGGTGGACTGTTCACAAATACCGGAGATGCCTTTGGCAGGCAGTTCAGACAAAACCACGTCCCGATCGGCGTTGAAAGCGTCCGAACTGTAATGGGCGTGGGTATCAAAAATCGGCCCCATAGATTAGTGAATTCGGCTGCCGGCAGCAACGTTGTCCGGGTAGAAGGGGATTGCACAACCGCCGTCAGCGGTGTCAGCAGCAAAGATCATGCCTTCGCTCACGTACTTGCCCTTCATCATGGGACGCGGTGCCAGGTTGGCAACGATGCCAATCTTCTTGCCAATCAGGTCTTCCGGCTTGTACCACTTTGCAATGCCGGACAGGATGCAGCGCTCACGCTCGCCGTCGAACACGGTCAGGTGCAGCAGCTTCTTGCTTTCCTTCATGGCTTCGCACTTGCGAATCTCGCCAACCAGCAGCTCGACCTTGCAGAAATCATCAAAGCTAATTTCGGGCTCATGCTCGATGGGTTCAGCAGGAGCATTCTTAGCGTCCTCTGCGGCCTGCTTAGCAGCAGCGGCAGCTTCGGCAGCAGCCTTGCGGCGTGCGTCCTCTGCTTCCAGGTAAGCGATTTCCTTGGCTACATCGATGCGGGGGAACAGTGCTTCGCCCTTGTGGACGGTGTACTGTGCCGGAGCAACGGTCAGCTTGTTGTAATCCAGCTCATCAGCGGACAGGCCCAGCTGCTCTGCCATCTTGGGTGCAGTGTTGGGCAGGTAAGCCTGCATCAGCACGGTGACGGTGTGCAGCACATGGCACAGGTTGTACATGACCATTTCCAGGCGAGCCTTGTTTTCTTCGCTCTTAGCCAGCACCCAGGGTGCGGTTTCGTCGATGTACTTGTTAGCGCGCTGAATGACTTCGAAGATAGCGATCAAAGCCTGCGGAACGTCCAGTGCCTCCATAGCGGCATCAACCTTGCCGGGCATAGCAGCCAGCATCTCGTTCAGGTTGTCGTCCAGTGCGTCAGCCTGACCGTTCGCGGTAACCGTGCCGCCAAAGTACTTTTCGCACATAGCGACGGTACGGCTCAGCAGGTTGCCCATATCGTTTGCCAGGTCGGTGTTGATACGGTTGATCAGTGCCTCGTTGGTGAAGGTGCCGTCGTTGCCGAAGGGAACTTCACGCAGCAGGAAGTAACGCACTGCGTCTACACCGTAGCGGTCGCACAGCTTGACGGGGTCGATGACGTTGCCCTTGGACTTGGACATCTTGCCGCCGCTGAGCAGCAGCCAGCCGTGGCCAAATACCTTTTCGGGCAGAGGCAGATCCAGAGCCATCAGCATAGCGGGCCAGATGATGGTATGGAAACGCAGGATTTCCTTACCAACCATGTGGATATTAGCCGGCCAGTACTTGTCGTAGTCGTTGTAAGTGTCGTTGCCGTAGCCCAGAGCAGTGATATAGTTGCTCAGTGCGTCGATCCAGACATAGATGGTGTGCTTGGGGTCGAAGGGAACCTGAATGCCCCAGGACACAGAAGTACGGGAAACACAAGTATCCTGCAGACCCTGCTTGATGAATGCGATCATCTCATTGCGGCGGGTAGCGGGCTGGATGAAATCCGGGTGATCTTCGTACCACTGCAGGATACGGTCAGCATACTTGCTGGTGCGGAAGAAGTAAGCCTCTTCCTCTGCTTCGTAAACGGGGCCGCCGCAGTCGGGGCACTTGCCGTCTACCAGCTGGGCTTCGGTCCAGAAGCTCTCGCAGGGCTTGCAGTACATACCCTTGTAGGTGCTCTTGTAGATATCGCCCTGCTCATACAGCTGGGTGAAGATCTTCTGCACAGCCTGGACATGGTACTCGTCGGTGGTGCGGATGAAGCGGTCATAGCTGACGTCCATCTTCTTCCACAGCTCTTTTACGCCGGCAACGATCTCGTCCACATACTCCTTGGGAGTCACGCCCTTTTCGGCAGCCTTGTCCTGAATTTTCTGGCCGTGCTCGTCGGTGCCAGTCAGGAACATGACATCGTAACCCTGCATGCGCTTGTAGCGTGCCAGAGCATCACAAGCTACGGTGGTGTAGCTGTGGCCGATGTGCAGCTTGTCGCTGGGGTAATAGATCGGGGTCGTGATGTAGAATTTTTTCTTTTCCATGGATATCTTTCCTTTCAAAGCGGCGCCGCGAATGGAACGGCTGCCTGAAATTTGCCAGCCTGCCTGTAAAGGCAAACCAATACAAATAAGTATTATACCATAAAGTGCGGAAAAATGGTATGATCCGCCGTCTTTGGCAGGCGATTTTTCTAATGGGAGCGCCAAAGCTTTTTCTTAAAACGGTATAATTACTGATGTGTGCATTATTATACCGTGCATCGCACAAAACCGCAAGAAAGACAAAAAATCCCCCGGAAGGAAAATTGTTTCCGGGGGAGAGAACACGCAATAAAAAAGGCAACCCCCGGATCGTCACCCGGGAGTTGCCCTAATTACTTCTTCGGAGTCATAGCCTCATACCCTTTATAACCTATTTTTCGGACTGTTTCGTATCTTTCATAGACTCAACAACCTTCGGTTCGGAGATAGGGGTCCTAAATCATGCTAGAACATGGGAATAAACCTCACTACATTACGGTGTCATGCGGACTGTTTTCCATATGCATGGGCGTTACGTGTCCTTCTTTCGTAAACATGTTAACCGATGTGCTTCGGATTCCGACTTCTAACTAGTACATGGGACTGCTCCTTTTTCAAATGGTGGAAAGCGGACGCGTGCAAAATCTTTGAATCAAGATAACCACACTCCTTATCAATCCACGATTCGTTCTCCTTAGGATAGGGGTTGCTCAGATAAACTAGAACATGGGAGTGAACCTCGCTACACGATTGTGTTAGGCGGACAATCTACCATTTTCATGGTCCCTCACGTCCTTATCTTATATCCATTCTAGCCGATGCAATATCAGGCTTTCGCTTTCGCGGTGCTAAACTAGTACATTGGACTGCTCCTTTTTCAGATGATGGAAATCGGACGAGTGCAAAATCTTTTCATAAAGAAATCGACTCCTTCCTGTATCTATCGTCATCTGCTTTTCAGCTCTTGCGTACTGATGTGACAGGCTGGTCGGGCTTTATCCCGTCCCTCACTGAGCTACAATCGAAATGCACTTTTAATCTATCAAAACTTGGGGTTCATACCCTTTGAGAATAAGTGTCGTTTGTAATCGATCAGCGAGTCCCGACAGCCTGTCCAAACTGTGCGGGTTCTGCATTTGCCATCGGATCTACGCTCCTTTCATTCGACCTTCTATTGGTCTTTCTGGCCTATCCGGCCTTCCCATCTTTTTAAGATGTTCTCTTTTGTTGGCATTATAATACCACATAGGCAGGTGGTTTTCTATTCGCAGAATAGACGGAGATCTCTTGCTGAATTATGCACTTTTGCTGTTTTTCTCATGGACTATTGAAACGATACGCAAACTGCGGTATACTGAAAAAGGTGGGCTGTCCGAAAAAGACCTGGTTCACCTCTTTTTTTGCCGTTTTGCGGTAAAATACGTTTTCGATGTGGTGCACCTATGTTATCGTATGCACCGGATGGCGGCGGATATGCTGCCGGTTTTAGATAACAAGAAAGCGCCCTGCCTTAGCAAAAGGCAGGGCGCTTTTCATTGCTATGGATTCGGAAAGAATTACATCTTTTCGGGAACGTTGATCTTGAACATGGTCAGGACGTTGCGGATGACTGCACGCACAGCCAGGCACAGAGCCAGACGAGCCTGCTGCAGAGCAGGGTCTGCACCCTGGATGCGGCAGCTGTTGTAGAAGCGATGGAAAGCACTGGCCAGATCGATGACGAAACGGTTGATGCGGCTGGGATCGTACTTCTCAGCTGCCATGATGATTTCGGCAGGGAAGTTCATCAGCATGCGGATCAGATCCATTTCAGCAGGATCCGTCAGTAGAGTAGCATCTACCTTGTCTGCACCGATGAAGGTTACGCCTTCGCTCTCCAGCTTGCGCAGGATGGAGCAGATACGAGCGTGTGCGTACTGGACGTAGTAGACCGGGTTTTCGTTGTCCTCACGAACAGCCTGGCCCAGGTCGAAGTCGATGCCGCTGCCAGCGTCGTGCATATTAAACAGGAAACGTGCGCTGTCGATAGGCACTTCCTCCAGCAGGTCGGTCAGGGTGATTGCATTGCCGGTACGCTTGCTCATACGGACAGGCTGACCGTCACGCATCAGGTTGACCAGCTGCATCAGAACAACGTCCAGCTTGCTGCCGTCCAGACCGATGGCGTCCATAGCACCCTTCATACGGGCAACGTGGCCGTGGTGGTCTGCGCCCCAAACGTCGATGCACTTAGCAAAGCCACGGGTAGCCATCTTGTTGTAGTGGTAAGCAATATCAGCGGCAAAGTAGGTGGGGATACCGTTGGCACGCACCAGCACTTCGTCCTTTGCTTCTTCTTCGCTGCCGTCGTCGGTCTTGCGCTTGTTGGCAACACCGTACTTGGAGCTGTACTGTGCGCTGCGGTACATGACAGCGCCATCCTCGGCCTTGTAGCAAGCGCCGGTAGCCAGCAGCTTGTCGATGGCTTCCTGAACCATGCCGTTGTTGTGCAGGTCGCTCTCGTGGAACCACACATCGTAGTCGATGCGGTACTTGCCCAGGTCGCGCTTCAATGCAGCAATGTTCTTGGGCAGAGCATAAGCAACCAGTGCGTCCTTCAGTGCAGAGAAAGCGTCGCTTTCCAGCAGCTCGTCGGTCAGGGTTGCGGAAACCGCCTGGCAAGCTGCCAGGTACTTGTCGCCTTCCAGTGCGATGAACTCGTCAGCCAGAACCTTGATGTCGCCGCCCTGGTAGCACTCAGCAGGCAGGGGATAAGCCTCTTCGCTGGTGAAGTGCTGCAGATAACGCACAGCCAGGCTCTTGCCGAACTTCTGAATCTGGTTGCCTGCGTCGTTCACGTAGAACTCACGGGTAACATCGTAGCCAGCCCAGTCCAGAACAGCAGCCAGGCAGTCGCCCAGAGCGCCGCCACGTGCGTTGCCCATGTGCATGGGGCCGGTGGGGTTTGCGGAAACGAACTCCACGTTCACCTTCTGGCCCTTGCCGAAATCGGTGCGGCCATATTCCTCAGCGGAGCAGGCATTGACCACAACACCGGCAAAGAAGCTGGGTGCCAGGAACAGGTTGATGAAGCCGGGGCCTGCAACTTCCACCTTGGAGAAGCAGGTGCCGTCAAAAGCGGGCAGATGCTGCACGATTGCATCTGCAATCATGCGGGGAGCCTTGTGCCAGGTACGAGCGCCAGCCATTGCGATGTTGGAGGCAATGTCGCCGTTCTTGGTGTCGGAAGGAATCTCCACGATGAAACTAGGCAGCTCAGCAGCAGGCAGATCGCCGGCTTCCATAGCAGCGCTGGCAGCACGGGTCAACAGATCGCGTGCCTCGTCCATAGCGGACTGACGGGGGTTGTAATTGCTCATATTTACACTCCTTGATGCGGCAAGACGCGTCGGGCGGCGCGCTGCCGAGGTTTAACGAAAATCCAGATAGTCTGTAACAGCAGACTATTCTTTATAATAACGGTAATCCGTGATTTGCGCAAGAGCTTTTCGACGGAATTCTCAGTTGATGTGGGCCACGGAAATATCCAGGTTGCTTTTGCTTACAAGACCAGAGCTGTCGGCATCCAAAATGTAGCTGAATTGCACACGGCCGCCCTTGGCGGTCAGCTCGCTGATGATCTCATCGGCAGATACGCCCAGCGTGATGGAGCCGAAGCCGGTTTCGTAGTGGCAGACATTGCGGCGACCACGCTCGATGAGCAGCTGTGTGTTCATCTTGCCAAAGCGCATCATAGTGACCTTGCTGCCGTCCTGTGCGACCTTGATGGTGACAGAGCAGCCTTCGTAGCCGATACCGGAGTTTTCCTTATACGTAATATAGTAGCTGCCATTGCGTTCGTGGTACTGGCCTTTGGTGGTCAACTCCACAACCTGCGGTTCTTCGTCCTGCTCAATGCAGCTTTTGATACGAATAATATAGTTTTCTTTTTTCTGTTCGCTCACTTTTATATTCCCTTTAGTATTTTTCAATAGAGATCTGTTCCACGGGACCGCCTCGGTATTCCCCTAAAAACAAATCTGCGACCGAAATAAAGCCGTCCGGGTCATCGCTGACGAAATAATGGGCTTCGCCGTTTGCACGGTCTGCCAAAAGTCCCTTTTCGGAAAGATCTCGTTTCAATGCTTCTGCGGTTACTTTGCCGGGATCAATCAGAGTGACATCGTCGCCCATGATTTTTGCAATCATGCCTTTCAGCAGGGGGTAATGGGTGCAGCCCAAAATCAGGGTGTCCACACCGGCCTTCTGCATAGGCTCCAGATATTCCTGCAACAGCAGCATAGCCACAGGGTTGCCGTCCTGAATGTAACCGTTTTCTACCAGCGGCACCAGCATGGGGCAGGCCTGCTTGGTGATTTCCACACCGGGAACTAGCTGTTTGAGTAAAACTTCGTAGCTGCCGGAACGAATCGTAGCAGGGGTTCCCATCACGCCAACCCGGCGGTTTTTCGTGGCCCATGCGGCGGTGCGAGCGGTTGCACCCACTACGCCGCAGAACGGAACCGGCAGCTGTGCAGCTTCTTCCGGCGGATAGGTGCTGGAAACCGTGCCGCAGGCTGCCATGATGTACTTTACATTCTTAGAGAGCAGAAAAGCAATGTCCTGTCGGGTGTATTGAACAATGGTGTCTTTGCCGCGCGGTCCGTACGGTACACGGCCGGTGTCACCAAAATAAACAATATCTTCACCGGGCAGCAGATGCCGCAGCTCCCGCACGCCGGTCAGGCCACCCAGGCCACTGTCGAATACGCCAATCGGACGATTATCCATGATGCTTTGCCTCGTTGCGTGTGCCACGCTCCAGAGCCAGCAGAATCAGTTCGTCAATCAGCTCAGGAACAGTCAGACCAACGCTCTCCATCAGCTTGGGGTACATGCTGATAGCAGTAAAGCCGGGGAAAGTGTTGATTTCGTTAATCAGCACACGGCCAGTGCCCTTCTCAACAAAGAAATCGCAGCGGGACAGGCCTTCGCCACCCACGGCAGTATAGGCTTTCTGTGCCAGAACACGGACTTCATCCAGCTTTTCTTCGCTCAGGTTGGCGGGAATCACCGTGCGGCTGACGCCGTTCTTGTACTTGTCGTCATAGGTGTAGAACTCTGCACCTGCCAGAATTTCGCCGGGACGCGTTGCCAGAGCGGGGTTGCTGCCCAGAGCGGCACATTCCACTTCCTGGCCATCTACAAAAGCCTCAAAAACCAGCTTGTCGTCCTCGCGCAGAGCCATTTCGATAGCAGTACGCAGGCCGTAACGGTCCATAGCTTTGCTGATGCCTACGCTGGAGCCTGCATTGGCGGGCTTGACGAACATAGGATAGTTCAGCTTGAATTCCAGCTTTTCGCAGCACTGGTCCAGATCGGTCTCCAGTTCATAGCGGGTAAAGCTCATCCAGGGGCAGTGGGGAATGCCTGCTGCCTCGAACAGGGTGTTAGCAACAGCTTTGTCCATGCAGGCTGCACTGGCCAGAACACCGCAGCCGACATAAGGAATACCGGCCAGCTCCAGCAGACCCTGAACTGTGCCGTCCTCGCCCCACAAACCGTGCAGTGCAGGAATCACCACATCCAGACGATGGGTTTCAGCAGTGCCGTCCGGCAGGAAAACCATCAGACCGTGGGTCTGGCGGTCCGGACTAATCAGGCAGGGGCGATTATCAGGCAGGCTTTCCCAGCTGCCGTCAGCCATTTGCTTGGTGTCGGCGTTGGTGAGCAGCCAGCGGCCATCTTTGGTGATGCCAACTTTATAAAGAACATAGCGGTCGGCGGGCGTGTTGTCTGCAAAAGTGCCGGCAGATACCCGACTGACTTCGTGCTCGCTGGAAAGTCCGCCGAACAAAAGTGCGGCGGAAAGCTGTTTTTGTGCGATCATAATAAGACTCCCATCTACTACCAGTGGAATCTCCACCGGTTTTACTCCATAATTATTACTAGCATACCACAAAAATGTGCGAGTTTCTACTGTATCATACGTTTGGCCGCCGGTTTCCTGACGGAAGAAGGCGGGCACGCCACCCTGCAATTTACAGATTGGGACGAAAAAGAAAATAAAGTGCGCCGTCTTGATAAAAATTTCAAAGAAGTTGTGCTTTTGCGCTTGACTAGAGACGCGCAGAATGGTATTATGATAACACCTCTTTTGTGGGGTTCTTTTTTTGTGCCCATTTTTTGATGAAGTGGGCTCACCCACAACGCCGAGGGAGGTTCAATTACAACCGTTAAAATGGAGGTGTCAAACTATGACCGTCAAGATCACCCTGGCCTGCACCGAGTGCAAGCAGCGCAACTACAACACGACCAAGAACAAGAAAAACTGCCCCGATCGTCTGGAAATGAACAAATACTGCCGTTTCTGCCGTAAGCACACGCTGCACCGCGAAACTAAGTAATAAAAAAAGAAAGGCGGCCGTATAACATGGCAGACAAAACCGAAAAAAAGCCTGGCTTTATGGCTAAGGTAAAGGGCTTCTTTGCCCGCATCGGCAAGTTCTTCCGTGATACGAAGAGCGAGCTGAAGAAGGTCGCATGGCCCAGCAAGAAAGAAACGAAGACCAACACCATCGTTGTGCTGGCAGTCGTTGCTATTGCGGCAGTCGTCATGATCGCCCTGGACGCCATTTTTGGCGGCATTATGGGTCTGATCATTGGTGTCTGATCGCCCTGTAAACGGAGGTTTTACTATGGAAGATCAAACTATGGAAGCCTTGTGGTACGTTGTCCATACCTATTCCGGTTATGAGAACAAGGTCGCACAGGACTTGCAGACCATGGTGGAGAACCGCCGCCTGCAGGACATGATCTGCGACATTAAAGTACCGACCGAAATGGTCCCCGAGATCAAAGATGGTCAGGAAAAACTGGTTGAGCACAAGCTGTTCCCCGGTTACGTCCTGATCAAAATGGTCATGACCGACGAGACCTGGTATATTGTCCGCAATACGCGTGGCTGTACTGGCTTCGTGGGCCCTGCTTCCAAGCCGGTTCCCCTGAGCAATGAGGAAGTAGAAAAACTGGGCGTGAGCACGCAGACTCCGCTGACCGTTGATTTCAAGGTCGGCGACAGCGTACAGATCACGTCCGGCCCGATGGAAGGCTTCATGGGCAAGGTGGAGGAAATCGACACCACTGCTTTCAAGGTGCGACTCACTGTCAACATGTTTGGCCGCGAGACCCCTGCCGAAGTCGAACTCGGACAGGTCGAGCTGCTGTAAAGCGGCATTTCATTCCGGTAAGACGGCATTCGCCGTTCTTATAGAGTGCGCGGTGGTCGCGCGCTCGTGGGAGGCCTGCACTTGGCAGGCTGCTACTAACCACAGATTTTTTGGAGGTGTGCAAAATGGCACAAAAAGTTACTGGCTATATTAAGCTGCAGATCGAAGCCGGCAAGGCAACTCCGGCACCCCCGGTTGGTCCCGCTCTGGGCCAGCACGGCGTTAACATCATGTCCTTCACCAAGGAGTTCAACGAGCGTACCAAGAATCAGATGGGTTACGTTATCCCCGTCGTGATTACCGTTTACGCTGACCGCTCCTTCAGCTTCATCACCAAGACTCCCCCCGCAGCTGTCCTGATCAAGAAGGCAGCAGGCCTGAAGAGTGGTTCCGGTGTCCCCAACAAGGACAAGGTCGCTTCTCTGACCAAGGCTCAGGTTGAGGAGATCGCTAAGACCAAGATGCCCGACCTGAACGCTGCTTCTCTGGAAGCTGCTTGCAGCATGGTTGCAGGCACCTGCCGCAGCATGGGCGTCACCGTCGTCGACTGATGAATGAATGTGGGAGGGCTGTTTGATAGCCCGCAAGACCACCTAGGAGGATTAAGAATGAAACACGGTAAGAAATACGTTGAGGCTGCAAAGCTGATCGACTTTACTAAGAGCTACGAGCTGAACGAAGCTCTGGATCTGTGCTGCAAGTCCGCAAGCGCAAAGTTCGATGAGACCATCGAGCTGCACGTTCGTCTGGGCGTTGACGGCCGTCATGCTGACCAGCAGGTCCGTGGTGCAGTTGTTCTGCCCAACGGCACTGGTAAGAATGTCCGCGTTTGCGCTATTGCTAAGGGCGCAGCTGCTGAGGCTGCTACCGCTGCAGGTGCTGAGATCGTTGGCGATGAAGAGCTGATCGCAAAGATCGCTGGCGGCTTCATGGACTTCGACGTCGTCGTCACCACTCCCGACATGATGGGCAAGGCTGGCCGTCTGGGTAAGGTCCTGGGCCCCCGCGGCATGATGCCCAACCCCAAGGCTGGTACCGTTACCCCCGACCTGGGCAAGGCTGTTACCGAAGCTAAGGCTGGTAAGATCGAGTACCGTCTGGACAAGCAGAACATCATCCACGTTCCCGTCGGCAAGGCATCTTTCGGTGCTGAGAAGCTGTTCGACAACGTGAACACTGTTCTGGAAGCAATCGGCAAGGCTAAGCCCGCCGCTGCTAAGGGCCAGTACTTCAAGAGCGCTACCCTGGCAAGCACCATGGGCCCTGGCGTTCGCGTCAACACCCTGAAGTACGGTGTCTAATCCTTTTTTATCGATTATTTGATAAAAAGCTATTGACAAAATCGCGTTCGTGCGATAAAATAGTTATGCTGTTTTTAAGACAGCAGGTGCTGTAATAGCATAAGGCCAATCGCCGCCTGCCGAGAAACGCACGATACGATGTTTGTATTGCGCCTCTTTCTCGTCTAAGTGCGGGAAAGAGGCTTTTTGTTTACAGGATTATATAGATAATAAGGAAATGAGGTGAAACCAAATGCCCAGTGCAAAGATCCTTTCTGAAAAGCAGGCATACGTTGCAAGCCTGAAGGAGCTGTTCGAGGGTTCTGTTGCAGGTGTTGTCGTCGCTTACGGCGGCATCGATGTTGCATCTGATACCAAGCTGCGTAAGGAGCTGCGTGAGGCAGGCGTTGAGTACATGGTTGTCAAGAACACCATGTTGCGTCTGGCTGTTAAGGATACTGCTTTCGAGTCCCTGGCTGAGACTTTCAAGGGTGACACTGCTGTGGCTTTCTCCAAGGAGGACGCTACCATCGCAGCTAACATCCTGAACAAGTTCGCTGAGGCTGACAAGTCCAAGAAGTTCACCCTGAAGGGCGGCTTCGTTGAGGGCCAGGTCATGAATGCAGCAGAGATCAACGCGATCGCAAAGCTGCCCAACCGCGAAGGCATGCTGTCCATGTTCGCAGGTGCTCTTACCAGCACTCTGTCCGGCCTGGCAGTTGCTATGCAGGCTTACGCAGACAAGCAGGACGAGGCTGCTGCCTAATCGCTTGTTAAAAGCTGCGTAAACTACACAAACAAGATTTTTACTAACAACAATAATATTTTGATTAAATGGAGGTAACTACCATGGCTTCTGAGAAGATCACTGGCATCATTGATGCTGTCAAGGAACTGTCCGTTCTGGAACTGAAGGAACTGATTGACACCTACTGCGAAGAGTTCGGCGTTTCCGCTGTTGCTGCTGCTCCCGCTGCTGCTGCTGCTGCTGCTCCCGCTGAGGAAGAGAAGACCGAGTTCGACGTCATCCTGGCTGACGTTGGCGCAAGCAAGATGCAGGTCATCAAGGTCCTGAAGGAGATCACCGGCCTGGGCCTGAAGGAGTCCAAGGAGATCGTTGACAACGCTCCCAAGGCTGTCAAGGAAGGCGCTTCCAAGGCTGACGCTGAGGAAATGAAGAAGAAGCTGGAAGAGGTTGGCGCTAAGGTTGAGCTGAAGTAATTCAGTTTCCCTGCTAACGGAATCTAAGATTCTCAGCCCGCTGTGCGAAAGCATGGCGGGCTTTTTGTTTTATTGGAATCGCTTGTTTTATTAAGAACGGTGCGGCAGATGCTGTCAGCCCATGAAAGAAAGCACTGTACGGTATTTTACTGTAAGCATAAGGAAAACAATTACTGAACACAAAGTGCTTTTACAGACGAGAAAAAAGCAATGAAAAAAGGACGTATCGGAAAACCGATACGTCCTTTTTGTATATGCTTTCTACGGTGCAATTACAAAGTACAAACAGAGAAAAGCCGATTTATATAGCTTCCCACACATCCGCAGCAACATTTGCGGCAGGATTATCCTTATAAAAATGCTGGCCATCCTTTGATACAGCAAAGGATGCAAATCGTCTGCCATCCACCATATCACCATTCTCTGCAAATTCGGGTACACTGGCAAAGCATAACGTTACCACATAGCAGTCGTTTTCCTCAATTTCTATTTCCGTGATGGATTCTTTATCCCATTCCAGCTGCTGCCCGTCTTCCAGCTGCAGCCCATCTTGAATCAAATGGGTGGCAATCAGATGATCTTCCAATTTTGCTACCGCATGGTCTGCGTCCAGAATCGCAGAACTGCCACAGCCCACCAATGCAAACACCAGAACGAATGCGAGTACGAATGAGAACAATTTTTTCATAAAAGCACACTCCTTTTCAAGTTCTGATTGGATGAGCTGAGTATAGCATAGAGAAAACGAAAATGTCTACCAATCGTGAAAAAGTGGATCCGGGTAAATAAAAAGCAGCCACAAAGCCCAATGGCTCTGTGACTGCTGATTTTAGTATCTTAGATGATCTTATCGTGTGCGTTACAATCAATGGCGGTAGACACGATTGGATTTCTTTTTCTCGTAGGCGCTCTTCATGAAGAAAATCAGATACACCA
>JAHHRK010000016.1 GCA_020025795.1 Faecalibacterium sp.
CGGTCGGCTCTGCAGCGGGAGTTTCAGTAGGTGCTGCAGTCGGTGCTGCGGTAGGCGTAGCAGTCGGTGCTGCGGTAGGTGCAGCAGTCGGTGCTGCGGTAGGCGCTGCGGTAGGCGTAGCAGTCGGTGCTGCAGTCGGCGTTGCGGTCGGCGTTGCGGTCGGTTCTTCCTTGCCGCCCTTCAGCAAACGCATTTCGGCAACTGCCGCAAACAGCTTACCGCCAACAGTGCTGACGGCATCCGTAACTACAAACTTAACCTGTTTTGCCTGGTATTCCTTGTTTCCGTCAAACTTCAGGATCTGCCATTCGTTGTTGTTGGGATCCAGAACACCGTTGGCAACGACTTCCTGCCATTCCTCGGTTTCGGCACCACGCACGTAAACCTTGTACTTCTTGACAGCGCCGTTTCCGCCACCGTTACGGCCCAGGTAACGCAGACCACTGATGTTCTGCTTCTCATTCAAGGTAAAGGTCAAGTAATGGCTTTCGCGGTCAGAACCTGCGTAAGCAGTGTGCCACATCGTGTTGGACTTGTTGTCCAGTACCAGCTTCGGGTCGCCCTCGCTGTCATTGCCAACATGATGGTTACCTGCTGTTACGGACAGCTGATCAACGGGAACGTCATTCTTGGGATCAGATTCCGGTGTAATCACACTGAAATCCTTCAAAATGGTTGCGCCCAGTGCCTTCAGGTCGTTTCCGGAAGGAGCATCCGTGTATTCCGTCTTCGCCCAGGTCCAGCTCCACTCCCAGGGGAACCAGACAGGGTCAGAAGCATTCTGACCATTCAGTTCCTTAACACGGTTTGCAATCCAGATTTCCCAGCGCTTCTTATAGAAATCGCCCAGCAAACCAGACCACTGGCGGTTGGAGTAGTCATGCAAGCGGCCAGTTTCTGCCTGATTGTAAGAACCCCAGGTAGTAACCAGAGCCTTTGCATTCCACTCATAAATGTCCTTGGCAAAATCGTCAGCATTGGCTGCCAGACGCTTAGCCTGGTTGACCCAGGTACCCAGCAGGTAATACTTGCTGGTGCTGGTCACCTGCTCCATGCAGTCGATCATGCGAATGAACTTGTCGCTTTCTGCCTGGAAGCTTTCCACATTGCGGCTGTTGTAAGCACGCTTCATTCTTGCCAGCTGGCTCTGTGCTGCATTGCTCAGCAGCTGCTGCAGAATGGTAGCCAGATCGTACTGGTAACCTTCACTGTCCTTCAGCTTATCGTAATCTGCCAGCATCAGCTGTGCTGCGCGCTCCAGCTCAGCCTTATCATAGTCAACTACCGAGTTGCCCCAAGCAGAAGCGGCATTGATATCGAAACGGGGACGTGCGTTGACAACGCTTTCGGGTGCACCCTGGCCCTTCATGTTCAGGGCAGCCTTGTAAACGGTGTCTTTCAGAATGCGCAGCGCATTGTAAGCATTTTCGCTTTCAGCGCCGTAACGGCGTTCGCCGTAAGCTTTCAGCCAGGTGTCCAGATCCAAAGTCTTGTACTGGCTTGCATCGTCCTGCCAGACGGTTTCAAAGAAGTAATCGTACAGCAGGGGGTTATTCACGCTGGCTTCGGGCGTAATGCCGATGCCTGCGATGTGCTTCTGGGTATTGAAAACTTCAGGGATATTATTGGCCAGGTTATCCAGATGGCCGTGCAGGCCCAGGCGGCCGCCGAAGTTGTTCAGCATGCAGAATGCCCAGGGGGTGCCGTCAAATTCAGCAGTGTTGCCGTAAGCTCCACCGGGATGGGGTTCGTTGTAATGGGGGGTCTTTTCTGCATACAGGTCCAGTACCAGTGCATTTTCACGATGATCTGCCAGGCCTTCCAGCAAAGCACTGGTGGGATTTCCCTGCCAGGACTGAATGATCCAGACAGATTCCGGGCCATTTTCCTGAATCATGGTTTCCACGACCTGCTTTGCAATAACCTTCGGAGACATACCGCCGGTAATGCCGCCTTCGTGGAAGGGGTCGGTTGCGAAGTAAACAGCCGGGCCGTATACTTCCTTCTGTGCATCATAGAACAGCTTTGCGTACTTTTTATAGCTTGCGCTGTCGGTTTTCAGCATATCAGGACGCTGGAAAGAGCACCAGTTGCCCTGCTTGATTACATCGCGTGCTGCCTGTGCATCGTGCTCAGCCAGGTCATTGGGAACCATACCGCTGTAACCCTGCAGCACCGGCTCCATGCCCAGACGGCGCATGGACAGGTGGTTTTCGCGAGCCAGCTGGGTGCGCTCCTCGAACCAGGAATCGTGGACAGGGCCGCCGAATCCGGACAGGTTTGCCATATAAGCCCATGCATAATATGCAGGGCCTGCAATAAAGTCCTTGGAATCCTCATGGCTGTAACCCAGCTTACCCAGGAAACGACGCCAGACTTCTTCCTGTGCCGTTGCATCCAGGACCACGTTGACACCATTCATTGCCAGCCAGTCCAGCTCATCGCGCCACTCCTGCTGACCATAGAAAGGCATGGAGTAAGACAGCGTGCAGTAGTTATATGCGTAGCGAACCTTTGCCTTGGTTTCCTTAAATACAGGAGCCTCCAGAGTAGGAATGGTTTCAGGCATGGTTACCTGGTCGCCTACCTGGGACACATTAACATTGCAGTTGTACTTCAAGAAATGGTTCAGGCCGGTGGCCAGCGAAACGCCATCGTTGCCCTTGATCTTGATTTTGCCGTCCGCATTGGACAGTTCAAAGTAGTCGTAACCAGTTCCATTGGGGTTTTCAGCCAGTTCCATGGTGAACCAGTTCTTATACTGTGCACCCAGACGGCGCTCAATAATGCCATTTACTTCCTGAATGGTATCCTCTGCCGTAATGGTCACATCGCCCACAGCTTCGCTGTAAGGCTTGACTGCAATTTCCGGGCGCTCCTGAATCGGCGTATTGGACTCTTCACCCAGAACACGCACTTCGTTCAGGACAGAATTGGCGCTGGCGGAGTTATAGGTAACGTAGACGCGCACATAACGTGCTTCCACGCCGTTTGCAGGATAGCTTTCACCCTCCGCAGGGCAAGCGTCCGTCGAGGTCTTTTCTGCCAGACGGGTAAAGTCGCGGCCATTCAAGCTAGTATAGATCTTGTACTGGGTGTAACCTGCTGCCGGGGTGAATACCTGCACTTCGCTCAGGTTGTAATTCTTCTGCAGGTCAATATCTGCATAAGAAGGATAAATATTGCTGCTCCAGCTGCTTCTCAGGCTGCCGTCCACAATGTTGCCGGCATTGCCGCGGTTCATATTGGTGTGAACCGGCTTACCAAAAGCGATACTTTCGTTGTCTTCCACCTTTACTTCACTGCCAAACAGAGCAAACTCTGCAATCGCAGGCCAGCCGATGCCGGGGGTGCCGTTGACCACATTGGTGGTTTTGTGCATCACGATCTTGACGCCCTTATAGCCGCCCGCCGCAAAACGAATATCCAGCTCATGCTTATCCGTACGGTTTGCCTTCTGATGCTCTGCCAGCATCTGCTCGCTGCCATCTTCCTTCACACCCAGAATGCTGAATTCAAATTCATAAGTGTACGGATCGGGATCCGCACTTTCAAAGGTGATGGTGCAGGCATCCATCTGACGTACTTCCGGATAGGTCAGCTGAACCCACTTTTCTTCGGTCAACTGTGCATCGTGGAACTTGTACAGCGTAGAAGGATCATTGTCGGTCAGGAAACCGCGCGTATCTGCCTTCTCCTTGCCGTTCGTCGTCACATCTGCCTGTGCTGCAATATTGTTGTAGTCAGACAGCTTGACTTCCTCGTTTGCGTACACTTCGATTTCACGAATCGAAGGCCACAGCGTAAGCTCGGTGTGGGTTGCGCCTTCCAGGAAACGGGGATTGCTGATCTGGACGTAAATATCCGATGCAGAAACCGCCTGTTCCGTCTGGATGGTTACTTCCCCGCCCAGCGTTGCCGACTGTTTGTTGCCCAGAGCGTTCATGTCACTGGTGATGCCGTTCTGTGCATAAAATACCTGGACGTCCACCTGCGTATCGCTCCAGTCTGCAGAACCCAGGTACACCTTGACCTTGTTTACATTGGAGTTCTTTTCCAGTTTCATGCGAACCGTGATGGTCTGGTCCTTGATGTCCTTAAAAGACGCCTTATACTGCCAGTCCGTGTTCAGGTCCTTGTCAATCAGTTTGCCCGCATCGCCTTCATTGCTGTCAACAGCAATTGTTGCGTTCGGAGCAACGTTGACTTCAACGTTCTTTGCCAGGACAATGTTGGAAGGCAACGTGCCGACGCTTCCCAACAAAATCATGCCGGCCAGCGTTACACTAACCAGAGATCGTCCCATGCGCTTCATTTTTTCTTTCAGCGTATGTTTCATGTTTTCTCCCTTTTAATTTTTTTGCTACATCTTGACGGACATGTACCTCCCCCTTTTCGCTGATTTGGGGAAAGTCATGTCCTGCTACTCGCCATTTGGCAAGAAGCAAAAAATCTTTTCTATTATAATACATTCAATCCAGAAATACAAGAGAATTCTCAAGATTCTCTATGTGAAAAAGCACAACATAAGAAAACCCGCAAATTCGTAGAAAATTATCGAATTAAAGATCATAATGCATTTATGGGCATGGCTCGATCATTAGACAAAAGCGGACCAACACAAACGTTGGTCCGCTTTTGTTTGTCAATTCGTGCTGCCTGTCAGGGACATTCAAAATAAACTTTTTTCTGCTCACAAACGGATTTACTAAACACAACTTTAAAAGCGGCGAATTGTACCCGGTTGACCCTATGTATTCCACATACGATCAACCGTCATTCTCCTTGAGTTTCTCCCCGAAAGTTCCGCCGCAGAGCGTGTTGTATTTTCTCTCGCAGATGCGTTACGCCTGCGTTTTTTTGCCTTGTTTCTTCTTGGGTTTGGGTTCTGGCTGGTCCTCGTTTTGCGCCATTCTTACCTGCCGATCCCGTTCCAGAATCGGCTTTAGATACTGACCGGTAAAGCTTGCCTCACAGGCAGCAAC
The DNA here is from genome assembly GCA_020025795.1 of Faecalibacterium sp. GTDB lineage: Bacteria > Bacillota > Clostridia > Oscillospirales > Ruminococcaceae > Faecalibacterium. Next base: position 4,986 of record JAHHRK010000016.1, read on the forward strand.
TTCTTCCGGTGTGCCTTGTGCAATTACCAATCCGCCATTGCTGCCACCTTCCGGGCCCAGATCGATGATATGGTCCGCACATTTGATCAGGTCCAGATTATGCTCAATTACAATCACCGTATTACCGGCATCTACCAGCGTTTGCAGCACTTCGACCAGTTTATGAACATCTGCAATATGCAAGCCTGTGGTCGGCTCATCCAGAATATAAACCGTCTTGCCGGTACCGCGCTTTACCAGTTCGTTTGCCAGCTTCACACGCTGCGCTTCGCCGCCGGACAGCGTCGTTGCACTCTGGCCCAAGGTCACATAGCCCAGGCCTACGTCCAGCAAGGTTTGCAGCTTGCGGGCAATCTTGGGCTGGTTTGCAAAGAACAGGCAAGCCTCCTCCACTGTCATGTTCAGCACATCGGCAATGGTCTTATCCTTATACTTGACCTCCAGTGTTTCCCGGTTATAACGGCTGCCCTTACATACTTCGCAGGGAACATACACGTCCGGCAAAAAGTGCATTTCGATTTTCAAAATGCCATCGCCTTCGCAGGCTTCGCAGCGGCCACCCTTTACATTAAAGCTAAAGCGACCCGGTCCGTAGCCACGCATTTTTGCATCCTGCGTCTGGGCAAACACGTTACGAATATCCGTAAAAATACCAGTATAAGTTGCCGGGTTGGAGCGCGGTGTACGGCCAATCGGCTGTTGGTCGATGCCGATAACCTTATCGACCCATTCCAGGCCCTGCACTTCCTTACATTTACCGGCACGATGCTTTGCATGGTTCAGCTGGTTTGCCAGCGTATTATACAAGACCTCATTCACCAGACTGGATTTGCCTGAACCGGAAATACCGGTAACGCAAATCAGCTCGCCCAATGGGAAATCCACCGTAACATTGCGCAGATTGTTTTCCTTTGCTTTCACCACGCGCAGGCTATGGCCATTGCCTTTGCGGCGTGTTTCCGGCGGCATAATACGCTTGCGGCCGGACAAATATGCACCGGTAATGCTGCGCTTTGCCTTGCAAATATCCTCCAGCTTACCTGCCGCCACAATTTCGCCGCCATGCACACCGGCGCCGGGACCAACATCCACAATAAAGTCGGCGGCGCGCATAGTATCTTCGTCATGCTCAACCACAACGACGGTATTGCCCAAATCGCGCAGGCGCTGCAATGTTGCAATCAGCTTGTCATTATCTCTTTGGTGCAGCCCGATGCTCGGCTCGTCCAGAACGTACAAAACACCTGTCAAAGCACTGCCAATCTGGGTAGCCAGACGAATACGCTGGCTTTCGCCACCAGACAGTGTGCCAGCGGAACGTGCCAAAGTCAGATAGCTCAGGCCTACGCTCTGCAAAAAGCCCAGACGTGCTTTGATTTCTCTAAAAATCTGATCGCCGATCTGCCGTTCTTTTTCATTCAGCGTCGGTTCCACCTGCTCGATGAAACCGATTTCCTCCTGAATGGACATTTCGCAGAATTCCATGATGTTCTTGCCGCCAATCGTCACTGCCAAAAGTGCAGGCTTCAATCGATGGCCGTGGCAGTCCGGGCAAGGCAGCGCGTTCATGGTATGGGAGATTTCTTCCTTCATCCACTCGCTGTTGGTTTCCCGGAAACGACGCTCCAAATTGGGGATCAGACCTTCAAACACGTTGCGATATTCGCCGCTGCCGAACTCATTGGTGCGGCGCATTTCCAGCCGTTCGGTACCGGTACCATACAGCAGTGCATGGAGTGCTTCTTCCGAAAAGTCCTTAATCGGCGTGTCCAGTGTAAAGCCGTATTTCTTGCCCAGTGCCTCGTAGTACATTTCGCTGAGCGAACCTTCGGCATAATACCAGCCGCTGGCTTTGATGGCACTTTGCCGGATGGAAAGATCCTTATTAGGCAAAATCAAATCCGGGTCCACCTTCATAAAGGTGCCTAGACCGGTACAGGTTTCGCAGGCGCCAAATGGATTATTGAAAGAGAACATACGCGGGCTGATTTCGCTGATGGACACGCCGTGATCCGGGCAGGCAAAGTGCTGGCTGAAGGTCATCATCTCGCCGCCGACCACATCCACTTCGGCCAGACCGTCTGTCAGGTTCAGTGCGGTTTCCAGGCTGTCCGCCAGGCGGCTGCGGATGCCGTCTTTCATCACCAGACGGTCAACCACCACTTCCACCGTGTGCTTCACGTTTTTTTCCAGCGTGATTTCTTCGTCCAGATCATACAAATTGCCGTCCACGCGCACACGGGCAAATCCGGCACGGCGCGCATTGTCCAGCTCTTTTACCTGGGTACCTTTGCGACCGCGCACAACTGGCGCCAAAATCTGAAAGCGCGTGCCTTCCGGAATCTTCAAAACTGCATCTACCATTTCGTCCACGGTCTGCTGTTTGATTTCCTTGCCGCAAACCGGGCAGTGCGGCACACCGATATTGGCGTACAGCAATCGCAGATAGTCATAAATTTCCGTTACGGTACCCACAGTAGAACGCGGGTTATGACTGGTGGTTTTCTGGTCAATGGAAATTGCCGGAGAAAGGCCTGTGATTTCGTCCACATCCGGCTTATCCATGCGGCCCAAAAACATACGGGCATAGCTAGACAGGCTTTCCACATAGCGGCGCTGGCCATCTGCATACAGCGTATCAAAAGCCAGGCTGGACTTACCGGAACCAGACAGGCCTGTCATCACAACGAGCTTGTTGCGGGGAATGGTCAGATCAATATTTTTCAGGTTGTGCTCTCTGGCACCCTTGATGATAATTTTATCGTTTGCCAAAATATTTTCCCTTCTTACTGGTTGGTTTACGTTTACCGGCACGGCGATCCTGCTCTGCGGAAGAATCCACCGTGGGATCTTCGCCGTTTTTCAAGCGCTCGATCTGGTCGCGCAAGAAGGCTGCGTGCTCAAATTCCAGAATCTTTGCTGCTTCTTTCATTTCGCGGGTCAAGCGCTCGATTTCTGCCTGCCGTTCCATCTTGCCCATGCGGCGTGTCAGCATACGGTTTGTTTCGTCCTTATCGCTGATTTCAATGGAGCCACGGATTTCCTTAATGATGGTTTTGGGTACGATGCCATGTTCTTCATTGTACGCAGTCTGAATGCTGCGGCGGCGCTCAGTTTCGGTAATGGCGCGTTCCATGCTGGGTGTCACTTCGTCCGCATACATGATGACCAAACCCTGGGCGTTACGCGCTGCACGGCCAATCGTCTGAATCAAACTGGTTTCACTGCGTAGGAAGCCTTCTTTGTCTGCGTCCAGAATTGCCACCAGACTGACTTCCGGCAAGTCCAAACCTTCTCGCAGCAGGTTGATGCCCACCACTACGTCAATGGCACCAGTGCGCAGGTCTTTGATGATTTCCATACGCTCGAAGGTATCCACCTCGTGGTGCATATACTTTACCTTTACCCCATGGTCGGTGAGATATTCCGTCAAATCCTCTGCCATGGCTTTGGTCAGTGTAGTGACCAGCGTGCGCTCCTTTTTGGCAATGCGCAGATTGATTTCTCCCAAAAGGTCCTCGATTTGGCCTTCTACCGGGCGCACCTGAATTTCCGGGTCCAGCAAACCTGTGGGGCGAATGACCTGCTGCGCCACCCGCGTGCTGTGTTCTTTTTCATAGGGGCCGGGGGTTGCGGAAACAAAAATGGTCTGATTCAGCTTTTGCTCCACCTCCTCAAAGCGCAAGGGGCGGTTATCAAATGCGCTGGGCAGGCGGAATCCGAACTCTACCAGCGATTTCTTGCGGCCATAGTCGCCGCCGTACATCGCATGCATCTGCGGCAGCATAACATGGCTTTCATCCACCATCAACAGCCAGTCGTCCGGAAAGTAATCCAACAAGGTCGTGGGCATACTGCCCGGTGCACGGCCTGCCAAAACAGCCGAGTAGTTCTCAATGCCTTTGCATACGCCCACTTCCTGCAGCATTTCAATATCATAGTTGGTACGCTGCTGAATGCGCTGGGCCTCGATGAGCTTACCTTCCGCATTGAATTTGCGAACTTGCTCATCACATTCTTCCCGGATCCGCTGGATACCGGCGATTTTCTTTTCCGAACTGACCAGGTAGTGGCTGGCCGGGAAAATCGCAACATGCTTGACCACGTTCTGCTTTGCGCCGGTAAGTGGCTGAAATTCTATGATGCGATCCACTTCGTCGCCGAAGAACTCTACACGGATGGCAGTATCCGCCATGTAAGCCAGATAAATATCCACCGTATCACCTTTGACGCGGAACTTGTTGCGCACAAAGTTCATGTCGTTGCGCTCATATTGCAATGTAACCAGCTTTTCGCACAGCTCATCACGGCTGATTTCCATACCGGGACGCAGGCTGATGACCATACTGCGGTAGTCGATGGGGTCACCCAGCGAGTAAATGCAGGAAACCGATGCTACAATGATAACGTCCCGCCGCTCCGACAAAGCTGCCGTGGCCGAATGACGCAGGCGGTCGATTTCGTCGTTGATGGCGCTGTCTTTTTCGATATAGGTATCTGTGCTGGGGATATATGCCTCCGGTTGGTAATAATCATAATACGAAACGAAGTATTCCACCGCCGAATCCGGAAAGAATGCCCGCATCTCGGTACACAGCTGAGCAGCCAGTGTCTTGTTTGGCTCCAAAATCAGGGTGGGACGTCCGGTTCGGGCAATCACATTCGCCATCGTAAAGGTCTTACCAGAACCCGTTACGCCCAAAAGGGTCTGAAATCTGTCCCCTGCCTCCACACCGGCCACCAGTGCGTCGATTGCCTGGGGCTGGTCGCCTGTGGGGGAAAAGGGCGCAACCAAGTGAAACTCTGCTTTTTCCGCCATCTTCGCACCTCTCAAAAAACAACTTAACGTTGTAACATTTGCTTTATTATATCATGCCGTAAATTCGATTGCAACCGACACTATGGAATAAAGTTCCACTTTGTTTGTCTGCTCGATATTTCCTGCATTTTACAAATCATTCTTGCCAGTGTTCTTTTTTTGTGCTATACTTAAAAAGTATGAGTATTCAGCACCTTGTCGCAAATAGTCGCCATATTATAAAATAATTTGTGTACAACTGTTTTGCTGCCCTGAGGAGGATTTTACTATGGTTTATGACGTGATCGTGATTGGCGCCGGCCCCGGCGGTATTTTTTCTACCTATGAACTGACCAAGCTGAACCCTGATTTGAAGGTCGCTGTTTTTGAAGCAGGTCATTCCCTGGAAAAGCGTCGCTGCCCCATTGATGGTGACAAGATCAAGTCTTGCATCAAATGCAAGAGCTGCTCTATCATGAGTGGTTTCGGCGGCGCAGGTGCTTTCTCTGACGGCAAATACAACATCACCAACGATTTCGGCGGCACCCTGTACGAGTACATTGGCAAACAGAAAGCCCTGGAGCTGATGCGTTATGTTGACGACATCAACATGGCATACGGCGGCGAAGGCACCAAGCTGTACAGCACTGCCGGCACCAAGTTCCGCAAGCTGTGCATGCAGAACGACCTGCACCTGCTGAATGCTTCTGTGCGTCATCTGGGCACCGACATCAACTATGTTGTTCTGGAAAATATGTACCAGTACCTGAAAGATCGTGCTGAGTTCTTCTTTGACACGCCTGTGGATTCCGTTTCTGTTCAGGAAGACGGCATCTACCAGATTCACTGCGGCAGCGAAACTTACCTGTGCAAAAAGTGCATCATCTCCGTGGGTCGCAGCGGTTCCAAGTGGATGGAGCAGGTTTGCCGCGATCTGAACATTCAGACCAAGTCCAACCGTGTGGACCTGGGTGTGCGTGTCGAACTGCCTGCTGAAGTGTTCTCTCACCTGACCGACGAGCTGTATGAGAGCAAGATCGTGTATCGTACCCCCAAGTACGGCGACTTGGTTCGTACTTTCTGCATGAATCCCAAGGGCGCAGTTGTTAACGAGAACACCAACGGCATCGTAACCGTAAACGGCCACAGCTATGAAGATCCTTCCAAGCAGACCGAAAACACCAACTTTGCTCTGCTGGTTGCAAAGCACTTCTCCGAGCCGTTCCACGACTCCAACGGATATGGCGAGAGCATCGCACGCCTGAGCAACATGCTGGGCGGCGGGGTTATCGTGCAGCGTTTCGGCGATCTGATCCGTGGCCAGCGCAGCACCCAGAAGCGTATTGATGAATCCTTTACCACACCGACTCTGCACGCAACTCCCGGCGATTTGAGCCTGGTTCTGCCCAAGCGTATTCTGGACGGCATCATCGAAATGGTCTACGCACTGGATAAGATTGCTCCGGGTACCGCTAACGACGACACCCTGCTGTACGGCGTTGAAGTCAAGTTCTACAACATGGAAGTTGCTGTCGACGAGCACCTGCAGTCTCAGTATGATGGCCTGTACATCATTGGTGACGGCAGCGGCATCACCCACTCTCTGTCTCACGCTTCTGCAAGCGGCGTCCACGTAGCACGCTGCATCGCAGAGCAGTAATTTTCTCCTCTTTATAAAACAAAAAGCAGGCGGCAAATCCAAAACGGTTTGCCGCCTGCTTTTATTTTACATTAAATCTCGCTGTGCTTTTCCAGACTTGCATGGAACTTTTCATACATCTGGCCACGGCACTGCGCCACAGTCATCGTCATATCCACATAGTGCTCATGGGGATATTCGGGGCGCAGCTCGCTCTCCCAAACCTGATTTTCCAGCTGATAGGCCACATATGCCTTCTTTTCTGCAACGGTGGGCAGCTCAGCAACCAGCTCACCATTGACAATGTAAGGAATTAGCAGCTTTTCCACCTTGACCGGGGTCAGGGTTACGCAGCGCTCAGTAGCTTCCGGGTTCAAGTTCATGACCTGAATCGGCTTGCCTGCCTCGATTACTTCGTCATCCATTGCGATAATATCGGCCTGACCCTTGCCATCTGCATCGTAAACACGCCATGCCATCTTCTTGCCGGGAATAATTGCCTTTGCTGCAGTATCGGAGCACTTCATCTTGGGGGTATAGCTGCCGTCCTCATTGCGGATTGCAACCAGCTTATACACACCGCCGAACACCGGGTCGGAAGCGGAAGTAATCAGATTTTCGCCAACGCCGTAGGTGTTGATCTTTGCACCTTCGTAAACTTCCATTGCCAGCATCTTCTGCTCATCCAGACCATTGGATGCCACAATCTGAATGTAATCCTTGCCCACAGCATCCAATGCCTTGCGCAGACGCTTGGAGCCACGAGCCAGGTCGCCGGAGTCGATACGAGCGCTCTTCACACGCTTGCTGGGATCGTTGGGATATTTCTCAATCAGATAATCGTCCAGCTTAATCAGGTTGGGCAGACCACTGCCGAAAATGCTGTATGTATCCAGCAGCAGGCTGACAGAGTCCGGATAGGTATCTGCAAAAGCCTTAAATGCTTCAAATTCATTGGGGAAGAACTCAATAAAGCTGTGGGCAACCGTGCCGCAGGCCTTTACATCGCTGCCAAAGCGCATTTCTGCCAGGCAGTTTGCCGTACCCACGCAGCCACCCAGGATTGCTGCATATGCACCATCATTGCCGGCCGATTCACCCTGTGCACGGCGTGTACCGAATTCCATAACTTTACGGGACTGGGTCGTACCCAGGCCTGTGATTTTCGTTGCCTTGGTGGCAATCAGGCTGTGGAAATTCATAGTCTGGAGCAGGTAGGTTTCAATCAAAATAGCACCCACCATATCGCACTCAATACGTACCATCTGCACATTGGGATAGCAGACGCAGCCTTCGCGCAGTGCATACATATCGCCCTTCCAGCGGTAATCGCGCAGGTAATCGCAGAATTCTTCGCTCATACCCTTAGTGCGCAACCACTGGATGTCCTGTTCATTAAAATGATAGTTGAGCAAAAAACGAGTCAGCTTTCTCTGGCCGCAGCTGATAGAATAACCGCTTCCGCCGGGATTCTTGCGGAAGAACATATCAAATACCAGACGCTTGTCCTTGAATCCGTGCAGGAACAGGCAGTTTGCCATGGTGAACTCATAGAAGTCCGTCACCATCGCGGGGTTATCATAATCTTCATCGGGAATGTAGGGTTCTACCTTATAATTAGACATGATGTTTCTCCTTTTACTGTCGGATGTACCAGCTTTTTTCAAAATGACTGTCTTGACAGCTCACATTTTAGCAAGTATACCACGTTTCGTGTCGCTTGTCAGCAACGTTTTTTCAATATCGGATTACGGGCATTCTGCCGGTTTCATTCAATGACAGTGCTTCATCTCCTGCCAGAATGACATGGTCCAGAAGCCGAATCTGCAAAAGTGCCAGTGCACGAGCCGCTTCGGTCGTACTGAACAGGTCCTGCCGGCTGGGCAAAACATTGCCGTCCGGATGATTATGCGCCAATACCACATAGGCTGCACCCGCACGAACTGCTTCAGCCGCAATGCGGCGCACACTCATGTCCACGCCGCTGGCCGAACCTTCTTCCAGCCAGATCGTACGCAGCAGCTGCCGCCTGTCATCCAGTGCCAACATCAGAAGTTTCTCCTGCTTGGCACCGCGAAACAGCGGCACCAAGTAATTGAAAATATCTTCTGTACTGGACAGTCTGCGCCGCACTTTGCTCCGGCTAGTTAGATAGTACCGATCGATTTCCGTCAGCGTGTGCAGGAAATGTGCCGTTGCCGGGCCCACACCCGGCACCGTAACAAGCTCTTTTTCATCCGCCTCCAGCACATCGGCAAAACTGCCGAAGCGATCCAGCAGCGCATGGGCGATGGGGTTTGTGTTCTGCCGGGGAATCGCAAAAAATAACACATACTCCAGTGCTTCATGTTCTGCCAGGCTTGCCAGCCCGTACTGTTTTACTTTGGCACGCATCCGGCTGCGGTGGTCTTCGTGGACTGGCTTTTTACTTTTGGGTTGTTTCGGCTGTGCGTCCACAGACAAACCTCCTGTTGATTTTACTTTACGTGGGTTAGCATTTATTATATACTATTTTTGAACATATGAAAAGTAAAAGAAAGTGAGCTCTGCCATGAAACGTTTTACCGCCGGTCCTAACGACGCCGGAGTACGCCTTTCCCGCTTTGTACAAAGTGTGACCAAGGACCTGCCCAACAGTCTGTTATATAAAAGTTTCCGCAATAAGCGCATCAAAGTAAACGGCAAACGTGCCCAGCCGGAAGACCGCCTGAACGAAGGCGATGTCATCGAGCTGTACATCATTGATGAATTCTTCCCTGCTGTTCCGGCAAAATCCGCCCCAGCCAAGGCAAAGAAGCCTGCCGTGCGTCAGCCGAAAGTCCATGTGATTTACGAAGATGAGAACATCGCTGTGCTGTACAAGCCGACTCACCTGCTCTGCCACAGCGACCGCACCGGTGATGCCAACCTGGTGGATGCTTTTACTGCCTACCTGACCGAAAAAGGCGAGTATGACCCTGCCGGAGAAAATCGTTTTCATCCCGCTGTCTGCAACCGTCTGGACCGCGGCACCGAGGGTCTGGTAATTGCTGCAAAAAGTTATGCTGCTCTGCGCGATATGAACGAAATCATCCGCACGGACCTTTTGAAGAAGGAATACTACACCATTACCGTAGGCATCCCAAAGTCCGGCCGCTTCACCGCCTGGTGGGAACATGACGAAAAGCTTAATAAGGTACGGATTCACGCCCACGAGGATGCCGCAGGCGTTTACAAAAAAATCATCACTGATGTGGATGTGCTGAAAGTAGCCGGGCCATTTGCCTTGTGCAAAATCGGGCTGATTACCGGACGTACCCACCAGATCCGTGCACACTTGGCTTTTCTGGGCCGCCCTGTGCTGGGTGACATCAAATACGGCAACCGCAAAATGAATGAACGCACCGGGACCAAAACGCAGGCATTGTGTGCTGTGCGCATCAGTTTTTTGGATATTCCTGCGGAAAACACCCTGCATTATCTTTCCGGCAAAGTAATTAAGTTGAAAGATCCGGCTATTTTGCAGCAGTTTGCCGCACTGGACAAAAACACGCAGTAACCATCTTTTCTGTCAGACATACTATACAACAACAAAAACGCAGACGCGAGAAAATCGTGTCTGCGTTTTTTGTTAGATTCTTTCACGCCTCTGGTTCTTTGCTTGCTTCTGTTCGCGGGTAACCTTTCATCGTCAGGATTTCTTCCAGTACCTGCCCGCATATGGGTGCCGACAGCGCACCGCCGCCGTTTGACCAGCTGTGCGGCTCATCAATGCAAATCATCACCAGATATTTGGGGTCATCCGCCGGGGCCACGGCCACAAAGCTGGCAATACGCGCACGCTCGTTTTCACTGTCCAGTTTCTGGCTGGTTCCGCTTTTTCCGCCGATGCGATATCCCTGCACCTGTGCGTTATGGCCGGTTCCGCCTTTGACCACCTGCTCCATCATGGCACACATCGCTGCGCTGGTTTCCGGCTTGATAACCTGCCGCACTACGGTCGGCTCCACCTTCTTGACCAGTTTTCCATCCGCATCGTAGATTTCACTTACCACATAGGGACGCATCAGCTTTCCCCCATTGACCACAGCACAGACCGCCGTTGCCATTTGCATATAACCGATTTTACTGCTTTGTCCAAACGAGCAGCTGGCAAGTTCCACCGGACCCATACGGTCAGCCGTGTAGTATTCGCTCTTTTTCGGTTCCGCTGGCAAATCGATGCCTGTTGCCGTTCTCAGGCCAAAATCTGCAAAGTAATCGCAGAAGGCTTCTTTGCCCAATCGCTGGCCCACCTGAATAAAACTCTGGTTACAGCTGTTCATCAAGGCCTGTGTCAGGGTCTGTGCGCCGTGCCGCTTGAAGTTGGCACAATGGAAGTGCGTTCCTGCCACACTGATGGATTTCCCGCAGAAAAAGGTCGTGTCCGGTGTCACGACCCCTGCATCCAGAGCAGCGGCACAGGTAATCAGTTTGAACACGCTGCCCGGTTCATACAAATCGCTTACTGCTTTATTACGCCACTGGGTCTGCTGGGCCAACTGCAGCGCTTTGCTTCGTTCCTCTCCGGTAAGCGCATCAATCTGTGCCCGCACCGCTTCATCATAAATCACACGCGGCTGATTGGGGTCATACGCCGGTGTTGTGCACATTCCCAGTACCGCGCCGGTATCCACATCCATTACAATCCCAACGGCACGCTGCTCCACATGATGTTCTGTAATCGCATACTGAAGCGCATTTTCCAGTGTGCGCTGAATCGGCAATTCTATGGTAAGGGTCAGGTCATCGCCCGGCACCGGCGGCTGCAGTGTAGCATAGCTTTGCTCCAAAGTATATCCCCATGCGTTTGCAGCTGTCAGCACCGTTCCCTTGGTTCCGGTCAGTGTATCGTCATATTTCAGTTCCAGTCCGGACATACCTGCATTGTCCACGTTGGTAAATCCCAGTACAGAAGCCAGCAGTTCTCCTTGTGGGTAATATCGCTTGGTATCCTGATTGATGAAAATGCCGGAAATCTGGTTTTCGCTGCAAAATGATCGCACCGCATCTGCCGTTTCCCGATCTACTCGGTATTTCAGCAAACAGTCATTGGACTTGCGCTCATTGAATTTTTTTCGTACCTTGTCGGGGTCCAGCTCCAAAATTTCTGACAGCCCTACCGCAGCTTTTTCCACATCTTCGTCTGCGATTTCTCGCGGGGACGCCCGAATCGTCCAGCAGGTCGCGCTGGTCGCCAGCAATGCGCCATCCGCGCTGTAAATCTCGCCTCTGGCAGCAGGTACAGCCGTATCACGCAGTTGTTGGCCTGCCGCGCGCTGTGCATACCAGGGTCCCTGAACAATTTGCAAATAGTAAAGCCGCACCACCAAACCGCCAAACACAATCACTGCCAAAAGACCGGCCAACAGCCGGACTCGATCCCGCAGCGTGCGTTCTACTACGGCACGTACCAGATATTCCATGGCTCCACCCCCACAGGAAATGATATGCACCGCAATGCCAAAACAGACTTTTTCCAATGCCGATCCGCCCGAATATCCTAAAAAGCAGGGGTCTCACCAGTAACGGTGAGGCCCCTGCTTTTACTTTGTTCGTATTCTTTTCGCAAGGCTGATCGTGTGTCGCCCTGTAAAAAATGAAATCAGATATGGAAATACTTCTGGATCTCTTTTTCGTGGCCCAGCACCAGGATGCTCTTGTCCGCATCCAGCACGGTATCAGCGCTGACGCTCATATCCCACTTGCCCTTTTCCTTGATGCCCAGAATGTTGATGCCGTATTTCTTGCGGATATCCAACTGAACGATGGTCTTACCAACCCAATTTGCAGGGATATCCAGTTCAAAGATGGCGTAATCATGGTCCAGCTCGATATAATCCAGAACATGGTCAGAAGAACAGCGAATGGCCGTCCAGGTAGCCAGCTGCTTTTCCGGATAAACAACCTCATCTGCACCATTGCGCAGCAGGAACTTTTCCTGTACGCCAGTAGCTGCACGGGAGATAACCTTGCGTGCGCCGTATTCCTTCAGCAGAGATGCGGTTTCCAGCGAGCTCTGGAAGTTGTCGCCGATGGTAACGATACATACATCAAAGTTGCGGATACCCAGAGAGGCCAGGAAATCTTCGTTGGTGCTGTCGCCGATCTGTGCGTTGGTCACAAAAGACAGTGCCGAGTTGACGCGATCTTCGTCCATGTCAACTGCCATGATTTCATGTCCCATATCATACAGCTTCATTGCAATGTGTCTGCCAAATCTACCCAGGCCAATCAACAAAATCGATTTCATTTTCTTTTCTCCTTTATTAACCCACAGTCAATTTTTCCTGCGGCAATCTTGCCGTTGTGCTCTTATTACCAACCATTGTTGCAAAAATCAGAGTCAGACCACCTACTCGGCCCAGATACATCAGCACGATCAGGATGCCTCTGGAAAGCATACTCAGCCCCGGTGTAATGCCGAGTGTCAGACCAACTGTACCTACGGCAGAGGCCGTTTCAAACAGGCAGGACAACAGCGGCAATCCTTCAACACTGCTGATGATCAATCCGCCCGTTACAAACAATGTGATATACATCGTCACGATGGTAGCTGCGGTGCGAACGGTTTCATTGTCCACACGGCGCCCGAAAAACTGTGTGTGCTCTTTACGGGAAAATACAGAAAGTGCGGTAGACAGCATTACTGCCAGTGTGGTGTTTTTCATACCGCCTGCGGTAGATGCCGGCGCACCACCGATCAACATCAGAATAATCATGATGAAAATGCCGGTTTCGCTCAGCAGCGTCAAATCAGTGGTATTAAAACCTGCCGTACGGGGGGTGACTGCCTGGAACAAAGATGCCCAGAAGCGCTGGCCCAGCGGCATATCCCCAAATTCCATAAAGAAGAAGTAAATGGTCGGCAGGCTGATCAGAAGCGCCGTCGAAACCAGGATAATTTTGCTCTGCATACGGAACTTTTTGAAATGAAGCTTATGCGTTGCAAAATCTTCCCATGTGGCAAAGCCGATGCCGCCGATGATGATCATGCTCATAATCGCGATATTGATAACAGGGTTACCAATATAATACACCAGCGAGGAATACTGTTCTCGCACGCCCATCAAATCAAAGCCTGCATTACAGAATGCCGAAATGGAATGGAACACACTGTACCAGATGCCTTTCAAAAAGCCCATCTCTTTGCAGAAAACCGGTGCCATAATCGCCGCACCAATAAACTCGAAAACAAAGGTCATTTTAATAATGAATCCGGTCAGCCGCACGATACCGCTCATCTTGGGAGCCGAAATGGCATCCTGCATGATACTGCGCTGGCGCAAGCCGATCTTGCGTCCCGACATGACGGCCAGTGCAACCGCAATGGTTACAACGCCCATACCGCCAATCTGAATCAGCATCAGGATAATCATCTGGCCAAACGTGGACCAGTAGGTGGCGGTGTCCTGTACAATCAGACCTGTCACACACACAGCCGACGTCGCGGTGAACAAGCCATCTGCAAAGGTGGCTCCACGGCCATCCTGCGTAGCAATCGGCAACGTCAGCAGCAATGCGCCAAGCAGAATAACAGCCGCAAATCCAATAATGATGATTTGTGATGACGAAAGCTGTTTAAGCTTCTTTTTCATTTTCTTCACACCTCCGGACCAACCCGGTCCCATATCCACGCGGAAAAGACCATATATCCCAGTATTCCACAAATTTCAGCAAAATACCGCAATCCCGGACACGATCCGTCCGCATGCAATTCTGAAAAAAAGAGCAGAACCTCTCGGTTCTGCTCTTATGGCGCCTTTTGCCTGACTCGAACAGGCGACCCTCTGATTAACAGTCAGATGCTCTAACCGACTGAGCTAAAAAGGCTTATCTACGCTGGACTACGCAAGGAATTATAGCATCATTTTTTGAACAATGCAATACCTTATGCGATATTTTTTAAAATTTCTATTGCACATTTATCACATGCGCGCAGGGTTAAAAAGAAAAACAATTTTTATAGCTTGTTAAATACTTGACATGACACTTCTTTGTGGTATATTAAATTGTGCCGGGTTTGTTACATTTTTGTCAACCAACCCCTGAACCGTATTTTAATTTTTATAAATTGGAGGATATGGACTATGGCAAGATTTACTCTCCCCCGTGACGTATACCACGGCAAGGGTGCTCTGGAAGAGCTGAAGAATCTGAAAGGCAAAAAGGCAATCGTCTGTGTTGGCGGTGGTTCCATGAAGCGCAACGGCTTTTTGGATCGTGCCGTTGATTACCTGAAGCAGGCTGGCATGGAAGTTCAGCTGTTTGAGGGTATCGAGTCTGACCCCTCTGTTGATACTGTTATGAAGGGCGCAGCTGCCATGACCGAGTTTGGTCCTGACTGGATCATCGCTATGGGCGGTGGTTCTCCCATCGACGCAGCTAAGGCTATGTGGATCAAGTACGAGTACCCTGAGATCACCTTCCCTGAAATGTGCAAGGTGTTCGGTATTCCCGAACTGCGCCAGAAGGCACACTTCGTTGCAATTCCTTCTACCTCCGGTACTGCTACCGAGGTCACCGCATTCTCCATCATTACCGATTACAAGAACGGCATCAAGTACCCCATCGCTGACTTCGAGATCACTCCCGATGTGGCTATCGTTGATCCCGATCTGGCTGAGACCATGCCCAAGAAGCTGGTTGCTCACACCGGTATGGATGCTCTGACCCACGCAATCGAAGCTTACGTTTCCACCGCAAACTGCGATTACACCGATGCTCTGGCTCTGCACGCTATCAAGATGATCCAGCGCGACCTGATTGGTTCTTACAACGGCGACATGGAAAAGCGTGACAACATGCACAATGCACAGTGCATGGCTGGTATGGCATTCTCCAATGCTCTGCTGGGCATTGTCCACTCCATGGCTCACAAGACCGGCGCAATCTTCCAGGATTACGGCGCACATATCATCCACGGTGCTGCAAACGCAATGTACCTGCCTAAGGTCATCGCTTTCAACGCTAAGGACGAAACCGCTAAGAAGCGTTACGGCGTGATTGCTGATTACATGGGCCTGGGCGGCAGCAACGATGACGAAAAGGTCCAGCTGCTGATCAAGTTTGTTCGCGGCATGAACGATGAACTGAACATTCCTCACTGCATCAAGAACTATGGTGCAGATTCTTATCCCTGCGAGCAGGGCTTCGTTCCGGAAGAAGTCTTCCTGGAGCGTCTGCCTGACATCGCAAAGAACGCCATCGCAGATGCTTGCACCGGCTCTAACCCCCGTCAGCCCTCTCAGGAGGAGATGGAGAAGCTGCTGAAGTGCTGCTACTACGATCTGGACGTTGATTTCTAATCTCGCCTTCCTTTTACTTTTTATGCTACTGCAAAAGCAGCTGTTTCCCATTTGGGAAGCGGCTGCTTTTGCTTTGTGCTCATTTTCTCTACCTTTATATATAGGGCTTTCATTCCGACATTTTCATCCGGCAGCAGTGAAATCCCTTGACTTTTTCCTTATTTTGTGTTAGCATTTTTAAACAGTGAACTAAATTTTTCGCATTGTAGAATCTTGTCAAAAGTTCAAACAATGCGGCGAGATGGGAGATTTGTATTATGGAAAGAATCAAGACTCTTGAGACCCGTAACCTGTGCGAGAGCGCAAAGAACGGCGGTTGCGGCGAGTGCCAGACCTCTTGCCAGTCTGCTTGCAAGACCAGCTGCGGTGTTGCTAACCAGAAGTGCGAGAACGCTGATAAGTAATCAGTTTTCTATCAAAAAGGTGCCGCCGTTTCAGGCGGCACCTTTTTCTGTCTATATTATCCCAAATAACGGAGGAACCTTATATGGTACATCAGTATCAACTCAACGGCTACAATATTGTGCTGGACTCCTGCTCCGGCTCGATTCATTCTGTCGATGAAGTCGCTTATGACATCATCGCTATGTATCAGGACCACACCCCCGATCAGATCGTCGAGGCTATGATGGCCAAGTACGGTGATCGCCCCGATGTGAACGAAGACGAGATCCGTGCCTGCATCGAAGATGTGGAAGCACTGAAGAATGCTGGCAAGCTGTTCACCCCGGACACCTTTGCTGACATGGCAGGCACTTTCAAGGAGCGCTCCGGCAACGTTGTCAAGGCTCTGTGCCTGCACGTTGCCCACACCTGCAACCTGAACTGCTCTTACTGCTTCGCAAGCCAGGGCAAATACCACGGCGAGCGTGCTATCATGAGCTTTGAAGTTGGTAAGCAGGCTCTGGACTTCCTGATGGATCACTCCGGCAACCGCCGCAACCTGGAAGTTGACTTCTTCGGCGGCGAGCCTCTGATGAACTGGGATGTGGTCAAGCAGCTGGTCC
>JAHHRK010000017.1 GCA_020025795.1 Faecalibacterium sp.
GATAGCCGCCTGCATTGGAGTACGCCACCAGCTTAACCGCAATGACGTACAAAACAGCATAACCATGGCCGCAGATGGAGTCCAGCTCTTTGTTCAAACGGTCCTCTACGATTTTGGGCAGCGGATCGCCGTAATCCCGTTTGGCGTGTTCCCAGGTCGCATCACGCAGCTGCTGTTCGGCGCCTTCGATGCTGGGCGGATAGGTACCGCGCGGAATGGCTCGCAGGTTATTATCAATCGACGCTGCAATCTTGTTCGGATTGGTTACAACGATTTCATAAGCCTTTTCCCGCGGCAGATAGTTAAACTGGGACAGCATATCTTCTGTAGTTCGGTAATACAGCGGCGGCTGGTGATCGGCATCCTTAAAGCCATTGCCTGCCTGCAATACCGCACGGTAAATGGCATCCTCCGGCTCCTGGAAATGCACGTCACCGGTGGCAATGACCGGCTTATGCAAATCTTCGCCCAGCTGAATAATGGTGCGGTTAAAGTCCTTGATGGTTTCCATACTGGGTACTTTGCCATCGCGCACCATGTATTCATTGTTGCCCAGCGGCTGCACTTCCAGCACGTCGTAATAGGATGCAATCTTTTTCAGTTCATCATATGAGCGCCCATCCACAACAGCGCGATACAACTCGCCTGCTTCACAGGCGCTTGTCAAGATCAGGCCTTCTCGCCACTTATTCAAGCTGCTGCGCGGCACACGCGGCTTTTTGAAGAAGTTCGTCACATGGGCTTCGCTGACCAGCTTGTACAGGTTCTTCAGGCCGATCTGGTTTTTCACCAAAACGATCAGATGGTAATATTTCTTTTTCAGAACTTCCTTGTTACCGCCCAGACCTGTATTGATTTCGCTGACCCTGGTGATTTCCTTTTCTGCCAGATCCCCCAGCAGCACACAGAAAATTTCTGCCAGCGCCTCCGAATCCTCGTTTGCGCGGTGGGCATTATATTTGCCCAGCTCCAGGTGCTTGTAAATATTGGTCTGCTTATAATTGCCCAAGCCAGGGCACAGCGCCTGCGCCATCGTCAGGGTATCGATGTAGGTGCAATCCCACTCCATATTATGGCGCCGGGCAATGGCACGCAAAAAGCGCATATCAAAGCCGTTGGCATTGTGCGCCACTAAGATGCGCCCATCTGCAAAGGCCAGGAATTTCTCGAATGCTTCTTTTTCATCCGGTGCATCCGCTACCATCTCGTTGCTGATGCCCGTCAGTTCGGTAATGCGCGGCGTAATCAGCTTAGGTGGCTTTACGAACGTATCGAAGTGATCCACAATCTGGCCATTTTCCACAATGACGGCGCCGATTTCGGTTAAGTATTCACTTCCCGGATCAAGTCCTGTGGTCTCCGTATCAAAGATACAGAAGCTACCGGACAGCGGTTCGTCCTTCGGTCCGTATACGCAAGGGATCATGTCATCCACAAAATACAACTCGCAACCGTAAATGACCTTAAAATCCGGATCTTTCTTGTGGATATTGTCCGCAGCCAGCATTGCTTCCGGATAGCCTTGGCACACGCCATGGTCCGTGATTGCAATAGCGCGATGTCCCATGCTGTGCGCCAACTTGACAATTCCACCCGGATCGCAGAAGCCGTCCATGCTGGACAGCTTGGTATGCAAATGCAGCTCCACACGCTTTTCGGGTTCGTTGTCCTCGCGCTTTTTCCGCTCCACGATTAGCACGTCATAGGGGTACACCACATAGTCGCGCTCATACTTATCATAGGTGCAGTCACCGCGCACGATGACCGTTGCGCCGTTTGCGATTTCTTCCCACTTGGAGGCATCCTCGCCTTCCTGAGCGCGCACTTTCAGGTTGATGGAGCCGGTGTAGTCCGTAATGGAAACCGTATAAATCTTGCGGAAGTTGCCTTTGGTTTCCTTGGCGAACACATCGCCCCAGATGATGCACTTGCCGCCTTCGCCACCCAAATCCTTCAGCGGTGTGGGGTCATGAGGTTTGAACATCTTACCATGGAAAATAGTGCAGGGCTTTTCTGCCAGTTCCAGACCATCCATGTGCACCACTGTACCGGTACTCTTCTTTTCAAATGCCACCACAGGTGCCGCCGTCTTTTTCTCCAGACGTTCTTCCTGCTTTGCCAGCTGGGTTGCGTCCGCCATGCTGTACAGTTCGACTGCAGGCTTTACGCCGGTGCGCTGCTCGATACGTTCCGCAAGCAGGCGCGGAAATTCTACTTCGTTCAAAATGTGGATGCCGTTGCGTGCGCCCAGACGGATATTTTTTCCGTTGATCTCGATTTTCACTCCATCCAAAAATCCGTTGATGGGGATGCCTTCTGCCTTCATTTCTTCCAGCAGCATTTGCAGCGCAGCTGCATCCAGATGCGCATATCCAAAGCAGTTGCGAATTTTCAGTTCATAGCCTGCAAAATCCGCTTCCAGGCTGGCCAGCAGGCGCGCGCACATCATCGGGTCAAGCGGTGCCACGCTGCGCAGGGTAAACAGGATTTTCTTATCTACGCGGAACATCTCCGCTTTTTCCACGATTACATTCCCAAAGTGGGCCGCAAAATCGGGGTCTGCCATAAACTGCGGCCAAAGCTTGGAAACCATCGGCTGCATACTCCACGTCTCCTTTCCTGAAAGGCTCAAAATGCGGCGCGGCCGAAAACCGGCTGCGCCGCAAAATCATTTTCTCATTCAATTGGTTCGACTGGCTTTACAGCTTATTGATTTCCTCCATAAACTGATCCAGAATCGATTCCTTATCGCCCACCAGCTTGCGCACAGGTGTGCCATGTACAAACAGCAAAGCTTCGTCCTTGCCGCCGGCAATGCCAATATCTGCTTCACGTGCTTCACCGGGGCCATTGACAACGCAGCCCATAACGGCTACCTTAATGGATTTCTTGCAGCCACGCAGGCGGCGCTCCACTTCGTTGGCAATTTCGGTGCAGGGATACTGGGTGCGGCCACAGGTCGGGCAGGTAATCACTTCCGGCCCTGCCACAGGATAACCCACAGCGCGCAGAATGTTGTAGCCTGCTTCCACTTCTTTTTCCGGCTCATCGGCCAGAGAAACACGAATGGTATCGCCAATGCCTTCCAGCAGCATGCCGCCAATGCCCATGCCGGACTTGAGCAGACCCATCTGGTAGGTGCCTGCTTCGGTCACGCCGACGTGCAGCGGATAATCCGTCATGGCAGACAACTGGCGGTAAGCCTCCATCATACGGGGCACATTGCTGCTCTTGATGGAAATGACAATGTTGTTGAAATCGAACTTTTCCAGCAGGCGCACATGATACATGGCGCTTTCCACCATGGCTTCGGGCACAGCTGCGCCGTACTTTGCCAGGATGTGCTTTTCCAGGCTGCCGCCGTTCACACCGATGCGGATCGGAATGTTCTTGGCATTGCAGGCCTTTACCACTTCACGCACACGATCGTCGTCGCCAATGTTGCCCGGATTGATGCGGATTTTATCCACGCCAATATCGGCGCAAGCCAGGGCTGCCTTGTAATCGAAGTGAATATCTGCCACGATGGGAATATTTACAGCTTCTTTCACAGCAGCAATTACTTTTGCATCCTCTGCCGTCGGGCAAGTGATGCGCAGGATCTGGCAGCCGGCTTCTTCGCAGCGCTTGGCCTGTGCCACGTTGCCTGCCACATCCTGAATGGGTACATTCAGCATGGTCTGCACTGCAACGGGATAATTACCGCCAATGGTCACATTTCCAATTTTTACTTCACGCTTTAACTGACGCATGGAAACCTCCTTTTGCTTAGAAGAACAACCGGATCAGATCGTTTCCGGTCACAAAAATCATCAAACCGAACAGCAGCACAAAGCCCAGCAGATTCACAACTTCCTGCACCTTTGCCGGAACAGGACGCCGGATAATACCTTCGATCAGCAGGAACACTACCTTACCGCCATCCAGTGCCGGCAGAGGCATCAGGTTAAAGATACCCAGATTGATAGTGATCAAAGCCAGCAGACTCAGTACAGTGCTCCAGTCCACAGAAACAGCCTGTTCAATGGCGCTTACAATGCCCACCGGACCGGACAGGTTGTTGATGCTCTCGCGGCCGCGTGCCAAATCCATCAATGTGGTAAACACCACACGACCATAATAAATCTCATAGTTTGCTGCCTGACGAATCACGCCCATCGGCGTTCTGGGTACCGCATACACAACGATCTGCGGCGGCATATAGGTATTACCCTGCTCGTCGGTAACGGTGTTGAAGCGCACGCCGTCCAGCTGCACTTTTTTACCATCACGCAGGACGGTAAAATCGGCGCTGTAATTTTCTGTACGGCTCAGCTCATAGGAAAGGTCTTCCGGCACAAAGCAGCGGCGACCGTTGATGGCAAGAATTTCGTCCTCCGCCTGCAAGCCGGTTTCCGCACACAGAGCGCCTTCATCAAAGCTGTGGATCTTCAGGGTGATAATGGAATCATCCATTCCCACAAAGACCAGCAATACTAAAAAGCCCAGTACAAAGTTCATAAACGCGCCAGCCACAATGATGACCAGTCGTTTCCACAGCTTTGCATGATCAAACGGGATACCAGTGCGCTGCTCTACGGGGATTGGGTTCAAATCATCTTCGTCCGCATCTTCCTCGTCCTGCGGTGCTGCCGTGCGGGAGCTTTCCGGGCTGTCCTCACCTTCCATAGCCACATAGCCGCCAATGGGTAAAAGACGAATACTGTACTGGGTTCCGCGCCAGATTTTTTTCATCAGGGCGGGTCCCATACCGATGGAAAACTCGTTGACCTGCACGCCGCTCCACTTTGCGGTGATAAAATGTCCAAATTCATGGAACAGGATCACGATGCCAAATACCAGCACCGCAATCAGGATGGAAACGATTGTTGACATGAAGCCTCTCTTTCCAAAGCAGACGGGTCGCTTTACCGTAGATTACAGATTTGCGTGCACAAATGCGCGTGCCATACGGTCACATTCATATACATCAGCCAGGGTATAGCTTCCGCCATAGGTATCGCTGTCCACAACAGCTTCCACCAGACGGCCGATATCCAAAAAGCCGATTTTATCTTCCAGGAACAGTTTAACAGCTTCCTCGTTTGCGCCGTTTGCGGCGCAGGGGCCAAGGCCGCCCTTGTTGATTGCCTTTTTGCAGGCAGCCAGGCAGCGGAAGGTTTCCTCGTCCGCCACGTCAAAGGTCAACTGCTTCAGCTGGGTGAAATCCAGTTCCGGCGTGGGGCAGGGCTTGCGCTCCGGCCAAGTCAGTGCATACTGAATCGGTAGGCGCATATCCGGGCTGCCCAGCTGTGCAATGACAGAGTTATCGCTGAACTGCACAGCGGAATGTACAATGCTCTGCCGCTGAACAACAATCTGAATCTTTTCCGCAGGCAGGCCGAACAGCCAAACCGCCTCGATCAGCTCCAGGCCCTTATTCATCAAGGATGCGCTGTCGATAGTGATTTTAGCACCCATGTTCCAGTTCGGATGCTTGAGCGCATCTGCCTTGGTTTTGCCTGCCAGTTCTTCTTTCTTCATGCCGAAGAACGGGCCGCCGGAAGCAGTCAAAAGGATTTTCGTCAAAGACTTTGCACTGTTTGCATCCTGCAAGCACTGGAAAATAGCAGAATGTTCGCTGTCTACCGGCAGCAGATGCACACCGTGTTCTTTGACTGCTTCGGTAACCAGATGTCCGCCTGTTACCAGGCTTTCCTTGTTGGCCAAAGCCAGGTCGTGGCCGCTTTCAATAGCGGACAGGCTTGCGCCCAAGCCGGCAATGCCCACAACGCTGTTCAAAACAACATCTGTGCCATCCATCGCAGCAAGCTGGGTCAGGCCTTCTTTTCCTTGCAGCAGCTTAGGCGCACCTGCTGTACCAGCCAGCGCAGCATCTACTTTTTTGTATGCTTCCGGGTCAGTCACGCATACATATTTCGGATGAAATTCTGCAATCTGCTTCAGCAAAAGATCGGTGCTGCGGTTTGCGGAAAGGCCAAAGATTTCATAGCCCTGTGCGCGCACCACATCCAAACTCTGGGTACCGATGGAACCGGTGGAACCCAGCAGTGTGATTTTCTTAGCCATTTGTTCTCTCCTTTTTGACTCCAATCAGCGATAGAACACTACCGTGACCACCATCGTAACGAACGGTGCAATAAATAGCACGCTGTCAAAACGATCCAGAACGCCGCCATGTCCGGGGAAAATGTCACCGTAGTCCTTCAGGCCGCACTGGCGCTTGACCACGCTGGCAAACAGGTCGCCGTAAATGCCCAGAACCGCTGCAACCATGCCCAGCAGCGCGATCACCACATACATGGAAACGCCAATGTTGGACTGGGTAAAGTATTCCACGCGATCTGCTGCATAAGCATAAATCAGGGTTGCCACTACACCAAATACCATGGTGCCCAGCACACCGCCGATTGCGCCTTCCACTGTCTTTTTCGGGCTGACCTTCGGGCACAGCTTATGCTTGCCAAAGGCACGACCCGCAAAATAGGCGCAGGTGTCGCCGCCCCATGCAAAGCACAGGATCAACAAAATAAAGAATACGGCATCATACCGATATACATCCACCGGCAGCAGTTTCTTCAAATACACCAACGAGAAGAAGCACAGCAGAATAATGCCGCCAAACATCACCAGACCTGCTACTTTCTGATAGCTGACCGTGCCGTTACGCACGACCAGATAGATACAAATAAACGCTACCAGTAAGTAAGCCATCGGCAAAAGAATCGACCACACATGGGGCAGATAGAAAAACATGGCAGCAAGCGTAAAGGGCACCCACACCGCCAGCAGCGGCCATTCTTTTTTACCCATGCCCATGGCATGGTACACTTCGTAAATTGCAATCAGCGTAATGCCTGCAATAATCAGATTAAAAATGGGAGTATTAAACATCAGCAGGACCAACGCCAGCACGCCCAGACCTACGATAGCTGTAATCACACGAGTTTTCATACGCTAAAACGCTCCTTAGAGTCCGCCGAAGCGTCTGCTGCGGCGATTGAATTCTTCAATGGCGCGGTCCAAATCGTCCGGCGTAAAGTCGGGCCACAGAACGTCCATCTCCACCAGTTCCGAATAGGCAGCCTGCCACAGCATAAAGTTGGACAGACGCTTTTCTCCGCTGGGGCGCAAAATAAAGTCCGGGTCTTTCTGGCCTGCGGTGTACATTTCGGCAGACATCATATCTTCCGTAATGTCTTCCGGAGCGATTTCTCCGTTGGCAGCCTTTCGTGCCAAAGGCTGTGCAGCCCGCACAATTTCCGGTCGGCCACCGTAGTTGATGGCTACGTTCAGGATCATACCGGTATTATTGGCCGTTTTTTCTTCGATCTCCTGCATCTGCTTTTGATATTTCGGGTCCAGCATGGTGCGGTCGCCAATGAAAATGACTTTGTTGTTTTCCTTTTCGTAGTCATGAGCCTTAATCAGATACTGTCCAAACAGCTTCATGATGATGCCCACTTCTTCAGGCGGACGACGCCAGTTCTCGGTAGAAAACGCGTAAAACGTTGCCGAAGCCAGGCCCAGATCGTTGCAGTAGTGCACAATCTCATCAAAGACCTCTGCGCCGCGCTTGTGTCCTGCCGTACGCGGCAGACCACGCTTTTGTGCCCAACGGCCGTTGCCATCCATGATGATGCCTACCGACAGACCTGCCGCGAAAGATTCCGGATGCTTTGTCATAGTACATTCTCCTAAAAAAGATACCGCGCACCACATCAGCGCACGGTATCCAGTCCTTTGTTCACAGGAAATCAGACGGACATAACTTCCTTCTGCTTATCGTCCACAGCCTTGTCCACCATCTTGATGAACTTGTCAGTCAGCTTCTGAACGTCCTCTTCAACCTTCTTCTGTTCGTCCTCGGTCAGCTCGCCATTCTTCTTTTCAGCCTTAGCCTTATCCATTGCATCGCGGCGAATGTTGCGCACAGCAACCTTGGTTTCCTCGCCCAGCTTGGAAACGTCCTTTGCCAGCTGCTTGCGGCGCTCCTCGGTGGGTGCCGGGAAGGTCAGGCGAATTGCCACGCCGTCATCAATGGGGTTGATGCCGATGTCGCTCATCTGGATAGCCTTCACGATGGGCTTCAGCAGGCTGCGATCCCAGGGGGTGATGGTCAGGATGCGTGCCTCGGTAACTGCTACGGATGCCAGCTGTGCCAGGGGAGTGGCTGCGCCATAGTATTCTACCGTCACATGATCCAGAACGGCAGGGTTTGCACGGCCTGCGCGCACTGCGGCAAGCTCACGATCCAGATGCTCGAGAGAGCTCTTCATCTTGTCTTCGTATACCTTTACCATGGTGTTCATAGTCGATTCTCCTTTAATATATGATAGTGCCCGTCCAGCAGGCGATATTCCTAAAAATCAGCCTTCGTAGACCAGCGTGCCCACAGCTTCGCCCTGCACTGCGCGTGCAATGTTGTCCGGATCAGCCAGATCGAACACGAAGATAGGCAGCTTGTTATCGCGGCACAGGGTTGCAGCAGTGCCGTCCATTACGCCCAGCTGATCTTCCAGCACCTTGCTGAAGGTCAGGCTGTCGTACTTCACTGCATCGGAATACTTGTGGGGGTCCTTATCGTAAACGCCGTCCACCATCGTTGCCTTGAACATAATCTCCGCATCGATTTCGATTGCGCGCAGTGCGCTGGTCGTATCGGTGGAGAAGAATGGGTTGCCGGTACCGCCGCCGAACAGAACGATCTTCCCGGCCTTCATTGCGGCAATTGCCTCGTCACGGCTGAAGGGCTGTGCCACCTGCGGCATAAACAGGCTGGTCATAACCACAGCCTCCAGGCCCTGCTGGCGCAGTGCATCTGCCACAGCCAGGCAGTTCATTACCGTTGCCAGCATACCGATCTTGTCGGCCAGAGTACGCTCCATCTTACCGCTGGAACGGCCGCGCCAGAAGTTGCCGCCACCCACTACGATACCGATTTCTGCGCCCAGATCATGAGCCTTTTTGATGCCTGCGCAGATGCTCTCCATCACAGCTTCATCAAAACCGGTGCCTTTCTGGCCACCCAAAGCTTCGCCGCTCACTTTCAAAAGGACTCTGTTATACCGCAATGCCATATCCTTGTCCACCATCCATTCTTAATTCTTAATATTGTAAATTTACGCTTATAGCTCTCTACATTTTACAATAAAAGACGGATATTGTAAACATAAAAAGCCATTCTCCCTTGAAAAGGGCCTTCTCCGCTATTCTTTTTTCGTAAAAAGAGGCTGTATCCGATGTTTTTTCGGATACAGCCTCTTTCGTTTTTTATTTCATCCAGTAGCCTTCCAGCCCAGGTACACTGCTCAGTTCCATCCGGATATGTGCCAGACATTCTGTCCGACTGATATCCTCGTCTCCGTCTTCCGAACGGAATACCAGCCGACTGTCCAGCATCACTTTTTCTGTGGGAATATCCAGCGTGACGGTCGTACCACAGCTATTGGTTTTGACAGTCGTTTTCCATTCCAGAAGCTCGCACAACTCTCGGCACAGATGCAACCCGATTTCCGATCCAATCCAGGTAGGTTCTTCGCTTGCACCGATCGTTCCGCAGCACAGCGTCCGCGCTATCTGTCCCATCATACATCCACAGTAATCCTGTATGAGCAACTGAGCACCATCTTTGCTTTTTCTCAGGCTAAGAATTATTTTTCCACCTGGTTTGCTCGTCTGCAATGCATTGGACAGCAAATTTAAAATGATCTGCTCTGCCATCGCTCTGTCTGTTGTTACAAAGAACGGTTCTTCCGGCAGTTGTGCCTCAATCCTGATGTTTACAGCACGCTCGACCAGGCTGCTTTCTTCCTGAATCAGCTCCAACAGCGCACACAGATCCATCGGCTCTTTTCTGGGATATACTTCATCATAGATGCAGGCGTATAGATCCGTACAATTGCGCCACATCCGCTCAATACTTTCTCGTGCGATCTCGATTTCTTCCAGTGCCTGCTTGGTTTTTTCATCGGCCTCCGGCATATCGCACTGCAGATGCGTCCAGAGATAAGATTGATTTACCGCCAACAGTCCCAACGGACGCACCATCTCATGGGAAATCGTGTCTGCAATCAACCGCCCCATTAGTTCTGATTTCTTAGCGTCCCGCATAAACTTGCTCCTTTTGTTCTGTTATCTGCGAGAACTTGCTGCACACTTCCAATAGCTTTTTCACCGTTGGGCGCGTACCTTCCAGGCCGTTTTCCTGCTTGAAGCATTGATACCCCGGTGTATTTTCTTCTTCCAACCGTGCAATAATGCGGCGCAGCCCACTATCAACAGCCGATACCGAAACACAGTGGTTCTCCGCTACCACGGACAAAAGCTCCTTGCGCAAGGCAAGCGGTTTCTGTGCCTGCGACAGCAGCTGTACCGCTTCTGTAAAATACTGCACCTGTGTCGGTTCCAGCTCAACACCCCATTGCTGCAAAAGCAGTTCTGAAGGACTCTGCCTTTTTTTCGTACAAAACATTCTGATCCGCTGTGCCAGGCTTTCCGGGTTCAGCGGCTTACACAAAAAGGAATCCACTTCTCCGGGTATTCTGCGCTGCATTCGCAAGAATCGTTCCGGCAGTACCAACAAGATCACGCTGGGCCGCAGTGAGAGCCGCAATCCACGCAACCGCAATATCACTTCCGTGGCATCCATATCTGCCAGCATTGCATCCAGTACAATGCCATCATAAGTATTTCCGCGCTCTAAATCCCGCAGCAAATGCTCCCCCTGTCGAAAGACCACACAGTGCTCTGCCGTGCCGGTTTCCAGCAGGTAGTCTGCTGTTGCCCGCATTAAGATACTATCAACTGAGCAAAGCGCGATTCGTTTCGGCATTTCATTCATGCTCATCTTCCTTAATTTCGAATTATTTCACAGGGGACCAGGTCCTCTGCCACATCTAACCAACTTTCCAAGGGAATCGCATTTTCGTATAAAAAGCGCAACAGATTGTACGCCATCGTGCCCTCGCAATCCAAACTTATTCCCTCTGATCGTTCTATTGTTTTTCCATTACTTTCTTCCAACCGGATCTCCCAGCAGTCACCTTTCAGATTCAATTGATACCGAATCCAATGGGCCGCCTGCAGCTTCCCCAGTGCAGAAAATTTGCGAATGTATTCAATTTGTACCCGTGGGGTTGCCGTCCGTTGTTTCACATAATCACCTCTTCTTTTTTTGGTCGCTTTTTAATTATATCGCCACATTATTCTGCGTGCAACAAAAAAAATGCGTCAAAATGCGTCGCATTCACCAAAATGTTGCAATTCTCAGAAAACTCATCTTGACATTTTTACTTGTCAGGTATTAAATTAGGGGCAGAATATCCATGGGCCTGTAGCTCAGCTGGGAGAGCGTACGGTTCGCATCCGTAAGGTCGAGAGTTCGATCCTCTTCAGGTCCACCATAAAAGAGAGCTTCAACCGCCGGGTTGAAGCTCTTTTTTCAGTCTCATCATGATTTTCATTCAAAAAGCGCTGTCTGTCACACGATACAGACGGCGCTTTTCCTTTACTTTATTATATCCCTGTTTGTAGGGTGCACCACCGTAATGGTTCGCGCCCTTTTCCACCTTACTTCAGGTATCCTGTTTCGCGGTGTTCTTTTCAATGGTCTCCATACCACCCACAATTGCCTAAGCCCGCACAATCTCATTTACTCTTTATTTTCCCTTAATCTCTTTTTTCTGTTTCCTTTGGCTGCGCCCATCGCTCACCGTTTCCGCATCAAATCAATACTCTTGTTTTGGTAAAACCCATGCAAAGTCCCCTTTCTTCTTGGTACAACTCAGCCTACGCCACAGATACAATTCTTCTTTTTATGGGTTGGTACCACGGAAAACCCATTTCTTAATCTCATCTTAAGATTTCAACACCGTTTCTTTTCCTGCCTTAATACGCGTTGTGTTACTCTGTGAATGCAAGGAGGGAGATTCCCTATGAAAGCTACGCATACATTAGAAATGCCGTTGTTCCCGAAGCCAATCCATCTTACTGATTGTCCTTCGTGGATTACCTTTGCTGTACTGTTTGTTGGCATTCCGCTCGGGCTTGTGACAGCAGTTCTTCTCTCTGTTGCAGTAGTGTTGTATCCCATGGCACTGCTTTTCGGCTGGGCTTAATACAATGCCTGCCCCCGCCACCACGGATATTCATTCTGCTATCATTTGGAAAGGAAATGACATATGAGATTCTTTACGGAAAAAGCTCCTGACGACTATACCATTATTATTGGTTGCGGCAGACTTGGTTCTAAAATTGCAAATACCCTTTCAGACAAAGGCAAAAACGTTCTGGTCATGGACAAAAGCGGTGACTCGTTCCGCCGTCTGTCGTCCAGCTTTGGCGGCCTGAACACCATCGGTGACGGCACCGACATCGACCACCTGCAGGAAGCACATATTTCGGATGCCTCTATGGTGGTAGCTGTTACCGACAGCGACAACACGAATATTCTGGTGGCACAGATGGCAAAAGCTCTTTTCCATGTACCGCAGGTGATTGCACGCCTGTGTGATCCTGAAAAGCGCTGTGTTTTTCAGGAAGAGGACATCCATGTGGTGTGTCCGTCCGTGCTTTCTGCGCGCGAGATTGATTCGTATTTGAACACCCCGGCACACGCCGCAGCTGGAAAGGACTGATACCATGGCTAAAAAGGTACTATTGATTGGTGGAAAGAGCAAAACCAAGGTACTTGCTCTTTCTTTATTGAAACAGGGTTACCGCGTCACCATCATCAACGAAAACTATGACGACTGCATGGAGCTGGCGGAACTCAAGGGTGTCAGCGTACTGCACGGCGACGCCACCAAGCCCTTTATTCTGGATGAAGCCGACGCTGCTTCCTGCGATTTTTCCATTGCGCTGACCTCCAGCGATGAATACAATCTGGCCGCCAGCGAACTTTGCAAAAAGATGTTCCATGTACGCAAAACCGTCAGCCTGCTTTCTGACCCGGCCAAGAAGGAATTCTTCTATCAGATGGGCGTGGACAGCGTGGTTTGTGCCACACAGACCATCTCCAGCATTATCGAACAGCAGGCTTTCCTGGACGATCTGACCACTGTCATTCCCATCGGCAGCAGCCAGATGCAGATTGTGGAAGTTCGCATCGCTGCGGATTCCCCTGTAATTGGCAAGAACCTTTCCCAGGTTTCGCTGCAGCGCGAAGCCACCATTGGCTGCATCATGCGTGATGACGGCGCAGTGATTCCTCATGGTGACACCCAAATCTGCGAAGGCGATACTCTGGTTGTAATTCTGAACAACGCTCACAAGGCAGCCATTGTACATGCGCTGACAGGGAGGTAACCACAATGAAACGGAAACTCTCTGACTGCTCCAGCATCGGCAAAATGATGGTCCTGATTGGCCTGATGGTGGCAGCACCTGCCGCTATCCTGCCTTTTTATCCGCAGGACCTTCCCTATCTGTGGGCATTTTTACTGCCCGGCGGCGGTTCGATTTTGCTTGGCCTTTTATCCTGCCGCTTCGGCCATCGTGACAGCGAAAGCTTTTCCAGCTGGCATACTACGGTATCCCGTTCCAGCCTGACCGTTTTGTTCGTCTGGCTGTGGGGCGTGTTGATTGGCGCACTGCCTTTTGTTTTTGGTCATCAGCTCACCATGGTACAGGCTTTGTTTGAAGCCGTCAGCGGCTGGACCACCACTGGCCTTTCCGCCATGGATGTAAGTATTACGCCCATGGTTTATCTGTTCCACCGCAGCTTCATGCAGTACTGCGGCGGTCTGGGCTTTGTCATGATGATGATTGTTATCATCTCCAACAAGCACTCGATGGATTTGTACAGTGCCGAAGGGCATCCCGACAAGCTGATGCCCAACCTGAAAAAGACTTCTCGTGCAATCTTTGTGATTTACAACGTCTGTCTGGTTCTGGGCACGATTGCTTATCGCATTGCTGGCATGACCTGGTTTGATGGCGTTTGCCATGCCATGTGCTCGCTTTCTACCGGTGGTTTTTCCACCAAGCTGGCAAGTATCGGCGCATACAACAGTCTTTCCATTGAGATCATTACCATCGTGCTGATGCTGATTGGTACCACTAACTTTGCTGCTCTGCTGCTGTTTGCAAAGGGCAAGTTCAAGTCCTTCTTCCGTGTCAGCGAAGTGCGCTTCATGTTTGGCCTGCTGGGTGTGTTTATTCCCATCACAGCACTTTCGCTGGCCGACGGTCTGGGCATCAGCTTCCTGGAAGGCTTGCGCAAAGCTGCCTTTGATGTGGTATCCGCCCTTTCCACTTCCGGTTATTCCACAATGAGCTATGCAGAATGGCCTGCGCTGGCAATTGGCGTTCTGATTTTGATGATGTTCATTGGCGGTGGCATTGGTTCTACCGCAGGCGGTTTGAAGATTTCCCGTGCCTATCTGATGCTTCGTATGGCCGGCACCAATATCAAGCGTCGCCTTTCTCCCCGCAATGACGTGGAAGCGCCTTACTATGTAAAGGCACAGGGCAAAACCCCCATCGACAAGGATCTGGAAGACGACACCTTTGGATTCTTCACGACCTATCTGGTGATTTACATTGTCGGCTCTCTGCTGATTACCGTAACCGCCAATTGCTCCCTCACCGAAGCCATGTTTGACTTTGCTTCTTCGCTGGGCACGGTTGGCTTGTCCATCGGTATCACAGGCCCCATGACCAACAATGCAACCCTGATTGTAGAAATGATTGGCATGCTGCTGGGCCGTTTGGAAATCTTTATTGTTTTCACCGGTATTGTTTCCGGCTTCAAAAACATCCGCAGCTTCTTTACCAAAAAGCAGAATGCACGAAAGGCACGCCGCCTGACTGCAAATCTGTAATCTTCAATTTGCGATCCTCTCTTATTCGAAAGCACATAAAGCACAGAAGGCGCACAGGTAACCCCTGCGCGCCTTCTGTGCTTTTTATTGTAAAAAGAACTTTATTATTCCACGCGAACCATCCGATAGCCCACGCCGATATGCGTCTGAATGTACTGGGGTGCATCCGGGCCTTTTTCCAGCTTACGGCGGAGTGTTGCCATAAAGACACGCAGCGAAGCCACATCGTTTTCCCAGCTGCTGCCCCAGATTTTCTGGGTGATATACGTATGGGTCAGCACCTTGCCCACATTGCGGGAAAGCAGGCACAACAGCTTGTATTCAATGGGAGTGAGATGTAATTCTTCACCGTCCATATACACGCAGCCTGCCGCATAATCGATTTTCAGCTGTCCGTTGGTAAAAACAGATTCCTGTTCCGTTTCACCCTGCATCCGGCTTAATCTGCGCTGTGTTACACGCAGACGTGCCAGCAGTTCTTCCACAGAAAAAGGTTTGGTCAGATAGTCGTCTGCACCGGCATCCAGCGCATCAATTTTGTCGGTATCCTCGCTGCGTGCGCTGATGACGATAATGGGTGTTTCGGTCCAGGTGCGGATTTTTTTGATTACATCTACGCCATCCATATCCGGCAGGCCCAAATCCAGCAAAATAACATCCGGATTATGTGACGAAGCTTCCAGAATCGCCGCTTTCCCATTTTGTGCCGTTAAGTAATGATAATCGTGTGCTTTCAGGGTCGTGGTCATCAGATTCTTTACCGAAGAATCATCTTCCACCACCAGAATTGTTAGTTTATTCATGGATCGTTACCTCCCCGATCGGCAAAGTAAATGTAAATTCCGTACCATGCGGTACATGGTCTGCAACGGAAATCTGTCCGCCATGTGCCGTAACGATGGACTTGCACAGCGCCAGACCCAACCCCAGGCTGCGGCGGCTGTCCGCAATGCGGTTGGTTGCGCTGTAAAACATATCAAAGATTTTAGACTTGCTCTCGTCTGGGATTCCATTTCCGTTATCTGCAACGGTAATGACAGCCTGACCTTCCTGCGCTCTGGTTTTGATTTCAATGCAGGAGCCGGGCGGCGTATATTTGATTGCATTATCCACCAGATTGATAATGACCTGTACAATCAGCCGAGCATCCATCTGCGCCAAAAGCAGCTCGTCCTCGTGAGATACAGTAATGGTGTACTCAGTGCTGCGGCGATCGATATGACGCAGTGCTTCTGCAATCACATCCGACACCAGCTCGGCACAGATGTGCAGATTCAGTCGATTTTCTTCCAGCCGTGTGATGGAAAGCAGATTTTCCACCAGATTGATCAGCCACATGGAATCGTCGTAAATATCCAAAAACAGCTGCCGCTTGGTTGCATCGTCCATGGAATCCCCATTGTGCAAAAAGTTGCTGGCGTTTCCGGATATAGAGGTCAGTGGTGTGCGCAAATCATGAGAAATGGACCGCAGCATATTGGCACGAAGCTGTTCGTTTTTCGCCAAAATAGCGGCTTCTTCTTTTTCACGGGCATTTTTTTCATTTTCCAGCGCCAACGCGCACTCGCCCAAAATGGACAGCAAAATGCTCTTTTCAAAGGTGTCCGGCAGTTCCTTGCCCATGCCGATACCAATCACGCCATATACCACCTGGTTCACACGAATGGCCAGATACAGGCAGTTTGCCCCTACAAAAGTCTGGGTGCCTTTGCCGGCATGCTTGTTATTTTTTAGCACCCACTCCGCCACAGCACGTTCGCTTTCGTTGCAGTAGCGCTCTGCCTGGCCCGGCAGAGCAGGTTCTCTTGCAAAGAACATCTTGGGCTCGCTCAGCGTTCCGCCGTCCGCCGTGTACACGACTACATCTTTATGCAGCAGCTGAATCAAGTGGTGTGCTGTTGCCTGCAGGATATCATCTCTGCTTTCTGCCTGTTGAAGCGACTGGCTGATGTCCAGCAGGATTTTGGTGCGATACGCCACCAGCGCCGATTTTTTCGCATGTTCCTTCAATTTATCGGCCAGCGAGCTGGTGAGCAAAGCGGCGGCAAACATAATCAAAAAAGTAACCGGATATCCATTATCATAGGCATGGAAAGTAAGCCGTGGCTCCGTAAAAAGGAAGTTAAATACCAGCACACTAATCAGCGAGAAAATCAGGCCGTACGCTTGTCCTGTTGTAACGACTGCCGTAACCAATACACCCAGCACATAGACCGTAATGATATTAGCATCCGCGAAGCCCAGTCCATCAAATAGAAAGCCAATGCCACTGGCCAGTGCCAGAATCAACACGCTTTTCAAAACGTCCTGCATTGAAAGGCGGAATTTTTCTTTATGCCCATTAAAAAGGGCGCGATACGGCACATCATCCGAATTCGAATCCGGAATAATATGAATATCCAACTGCGGTGCATGAGAAATCAGCTTTTCCGTCAGGCTTTGCTTTTGGAAAAAGCGTCCTTTTGTGGCAAAGCTGCGTCCAATCACAATTTTAGAAACGCCGGACAGCCGCGCAAATTCGGCAATCTGGAACGGAACATCTTCTCCATATACCGTTTCGATTTTAGCGCCCAGCTGCTCTGCCAAACGCATATTCGTGCGCAGCCGGTTCAGGTCTTCTTCGCTCATGGAAGGAAAATCCGGTGTTTCCACAAAAAGGCCGGTAAACTTGCCTTTGAAAGCGCCAGCCATACGCGCCGCTGTGCGAATGATTTTTGCGTTGGACGGCGAGGAAGAAAGGCAGACCAGGATATGTTCTTCTGTCTGGTATTCACTGCCAGTGCAAAGCCGACCGCCTTCCCTGTTGATGTGGTCGGCGCAGCGACGCAGCGCAAGCTCGCGCAGGGCAGTCAGGTTCTGTAAAGTGAAGCCTTTCCTGTTTTCACTTTTCAGATGGTTCAGCAGTTCCTGTGGATCGCAATCCACCATTTCCACCCGGTCTGCCTGATCAAATACCGAATCCGGAATGCGATCCGCTACGGAAACGCCAGTAATGGCGCGTACCGTATCATTCAGGCTCTCAATGTTCTGCACGTTTAAGGTCGTGTATACATTGATGCCTGCGTTCAAAAGCTCTTCGATATCCTGATATCGTTTTTTGTGCCG
Source organism: Faecalibacterium sp. (assembly GCA_020025795.1). Taxonomy (GTDB): domain Bacteria; phylum Bacillota; class Clostridia; order Oscillospirales; family Ruminococcaceae; genus Faecalibacterium. The sequence goes on from JAHHRK010000017.1 coordinate 17,931, forward strand.
TCCGCCGGGTACGCTGTTATACGCCAGCCCTTCTACCAGAATCAGCTGTGGTTTTCGTTCGATTGCCGCATCCAGATCAAAGCCGTTTGTCATGAATTCTGATCCAGACAATGTTTCCAGGCCATCCATCATCGCCTGTGTGCTGGACCCAGCAGTCGGTTCCATCCAGCCGATTACCACATCCATGCCCTGCTTTTTTGCGTTATGTGCGTCTTGCAGCATGGCGCGTGTTTTTCCTGTACCGGCCGCATAACTGAAAAAGATTTTCAGCGTTCCCCGTGCGGCCTGCGAAATGTGCTGTCCTGCTTTTTCCATACAAGCACTCCTTATTCTGAACGACATCTACCTGGTTTCGCCGTTTGCTTTTTCCATTATAGCACAGCCTTTTGCTCTGCTTCTATGCCGTTTGGCTGGTGCAGGCCAAATCCCTGCACGCTAGTGAGTTTATCCTATCGAATTTCACATTTGCATTTTATAAAGGAATTGCGTTTTGCATTAAGATTGCATAAAGATTTTATTTTTTCCTTTTCACCCATAAAAAAGCTCCGGAACAAGTATTCCGGAGCCTTTCCTTCATTGGTTATTCTTTTGTAGCTTCGGCATAGATTGCATTGATGTCGTCCTGGACCTCCCGCTTATCAAACGAGAAATATTCGGTCTTTGACTTCATTATCGCCTGGATTTCAACTTCCGACTCAATCGGCATCTGGACTTGCGTTTCCCACAAAACCAGCTCGTGTTTTTCATTGAAAGTGAAGGTCCATGTGACAGGAATGATGTTTTCGTTTTCATCCATGTCCACTTCCTTGCTCCAGGTGATGGAGTATCTGTCATCCTTTTTTTCATGGGAAACAAGCGTCATGCCCATTTCTTTCCACTCCGGCTGTTTATTTCCGCTGACCGGCGGGATCACCTCATGTGCATCCACCTGCACCCATTCGGTATCGTCCCACTTTTGCAGAACTTTACCATTCGCCCTTACGGCAATATGCTCTGCACCGCCCAGTTCTTCTGGCCAGGTTGTTTTGTAGGCCCAACATTCCGGATCCACATACCAAACCTCTATCGGTGCTACTTCTTCTGCTTCGTCTTCATATGCAACGGTTCGTTCTGTTTTGGAATGCCACGCACTGGCGGTATCTGCACGAACCTGGTCATATGCCATTTGGGAAAGCGCTTCATCGTTTGTTGCACAGCCTGTCAGCATGGAAAGGCCAAATGCTGCAATCAGCAAAAGGCCCAGCCCTTTTCTGATTTTATAATGATTACGGATGCTTTTCATATACATTTCTCCTTTTCAGCGTATCGCTGTATCCATTTGTTCTGTGCTGGCAGTGCAACACAATCCGGTATCCGTCTGGTTTTCGGTTCTTCCTTGTCAAAGGTTTTTGGGACCGTGCCCCCGCTCTTTTTATGCTGTTTTACGCACTGCGTCAGCAGATATTCAATCTGACCGTTTACCGAACGAAAATTCTCTTCGGCCCAGGCAGAAATTTTCGCATACCGCTTGGACGATTAACACAGCGGAATTTGTTTCTAAATGATAGCAGATTGTTTTATAAAATTCAACGCTGCGTCAGATAAGCCGCTTTGTCCTCTATGCGTTTTCATATTCTTTTCATGCGGGCCCATCCTTTTTGCTCTCAAAATTACTTTGAACATCAAAATAGATTGACAAATTGAATCACACTGCGTATAATCACATTGTTTGAAATTCAAACTATTTTTATCATGACGAGGTAACACATTTGAAACAGGCCGAACAGCAAATCAATCGCTTTCTGGTAGAGGTTTTCAACGATGTGCTCCATCTGGAAGAAGCCAGTCTGGCCGATGGCCCCTGCAAAAATCTTTCGGTCAGTGAGCTGCACGTTCTGGAAACCGTACAATGCAGCGGCGAAAATCCCAGCATGAGCGAGCTTGCAGCACGGCTGCGTATTACAGCCAGTACCCTTACCGTAGCAGTGAAAACACTGGAGCAGAAAGGTTATCTGGTCCGCCAGCGCTGCCAGGACGATAAACGCAAAGTCGCGGTGCGTCTCACCGAAAAAGCCGACGTTGCCTTGGCACATCACGCAGAATTCCACCGCAATCTGATCCAGGATGTGAGCCATGAATTATCCCCCAGCCAGATGGAAGATCTGGCACGCGCACTCAGCATCCTGCATGATTTTTTCACCGGCCTGTAAGGCCACAGAGAAAGGAACATTCTTATGATTCGTATTCTGACGGATTCTACTGCTGATTTTCTCCCTGCCGAAGCCGAACAACTGGGCGTGGAAATCGTCCCCTTGCAGGTCACTTTTGAAGATGGTGTCAGCTACCGCGACGGTATGGACCTGACCCCGAATGAATTTTACGCCAAGCTGGAAGCCTGCCACAATCTGCCCACCACCAGCCAGCCCAGCCCCGGACAGTTTCTGCCGCATTTTGAACAAGCCCAGGAGGCTGGCGATGATGTGATTGCAATCCTGCTTTCCGCCGGATTGAGCGGCACCTGCCAGTCGGCCCAGATTGCAGCAGCAACCTGCGAATACGACCGCATCTTTATTGTAGACAGTATGAGCGCCACTCTGGGGCTGCAACTGCTGGTGCGTCTGGCGCTGCGCCTGCGCAATGAAGGCAAAACCACCGAGGAAATCGTAGCCACACTGGAAACCGAAAAGCATCGTGTCCGTATTCTGGCTGTGGTGAATGATCTGAAATACTTCCGCAAAGGCGGCCGGCTTTCTGGCGCAGAAGCCTTTGCAGGCAGTGTTCTGGGTATCAAGCCTCTGGTCGCCGTGCGCAACGGCAAGGTTGGTCTGGCTGGCAAGGCACGCGGTCTGCCCGGCGCTTATGTACAGCTGTTCAAAATGATCGACACGGAAGGCGGCATGGACACGGATATGGATTATCTGATTGGCTATGCCGCCCACCGCAAAGCTGCCGAGCCGATTCGCCAGTATGTGGTTTTTAACTTGGGTTTGCCCGAACCGGACTGCATGCACATTGGCCCCGTGATTGGTACCCACGCAGGCCCCGGCGCAGCAGGCATTGCATTCTTTGTGAAAAACACATCTGCTGAATAAGCATTTCCGCTAAGCAAAAACCGAAAAAAGGCTCCGGATTCGTCTGAAATCCGGAGCCTTTTCTATTTCAGTTTGTATTGGTTCAGCCCAGCACCTGTCGTGCAATATCTACTGCTTGCTTGGCATCTTTTGCATAGTAATCTGCACCAATCTGCATTGCATAGTCCGGCGTCAAAACTGCACCGCCTACCATCACCTTACAAGGCAGCCCGGCCTGTTTCAATGCCTGGATGGTTTCTTCCATGCTGCCCAGTGTGGTTGTCATCAGCGCGCTCAGACCAACCAGATGTACATCATGTTCTCGTACTGCCTGCACCACGGTTTCCACCGGCACATCACGGCCAAGGTCGATCACATCGTAGCCGTAGTTTTCCAGCAGAGTCTTTACGATGTTCTTGCCGATGTCATGAATATCGCCGCGCACAGTAGCGACCACGATTTTACCTTTGCCGGTGCTCTTCTGACCGGAAGTCAAAATCGCGTTTTTCACCACGTCAAAAGCCGCCTGCGCCGCACCTGCCGCCTGCAACAGCTGGGGCAAAAACAACGTGCCTTTTTCAAAGCCGGTGCCCACTGCGTCCAGTGCAGGGATCAAAACCGTGTTGATGAGCTGCTCCGGCTGCTGCGTGGTCAATGC